>JARLHD010000066.1 GCA_031292435.1 Ignavibacteriaceae bacterium | reverse complement strand
GTCGTTTCAGATGTTTCTAATAACTTAATTTGTTCTTCCTTAATCATCTCAAGATGCTCTACACTGGTTGCCTTTAATTTCAGCGCACCCTCTAAACCCCCGATATTATTAAATTGTTCTGTATGTAGTTTTATTTTAAGTCCGGTTCCTAATGCTTTTTTCATTATCCTTTCTGCAACTTCCTTAGAAAATGCAGTTGACTCACAAAATACATCACAGAAATCAGCCAGCTTGTTTTTCGCTATATAGGGCAGCATTTTATTTATAATAAGATCGTTGTATCCTGTATGATCATCTTTATATTCAATAGGATATGTATGTGCTCCAAGAAAAGTAGTCACAATTTCAATTGGGAATATTGTCTTTAGATGGTTAATAACATTTAAGAGTTTTATCTCATTCTCAAAATCAAGCCCATACCCGCTTTTTATTTCAATAGTAGTAACCCCTTGCGTAATAAAATTATATATTCGAGGTTCAGCCGCTTTTACCAGCTCTTCAAATGACGATTTTCTGACAGCAGATACTGTTGTATTAATTCCTCCTCCCCCCTTGGCAATCTCCTCATAACTTGCCCCCTTTAATTTTAATCTGAATTCATTTGACCGTGATCCCATAAATACCGTATGTGTATGACATTCTGTAAATCCGGGCATAATAGTCCTATCTTTAACCGAAATAACATGACATCCGGATTCATTCTTTATCGATTTTGTTGGAACTATATCTTTTATTAAATCTTCTTCTATTATTATCGAGTGATCTGTTAAAACATCAACTTGATTATGTTCTTTCCCTCTTTTATAGTTTTTACCCTTGGTACTTACTGTTACAATTTGCGATGCGTCCTTAAGAATTGTTATCATATTTTACTTATATATATTAACAGTGTCCCTTATAACTTTCGATTCTGGATACCCCATTTGGTTTAGCTTAAATCCAAATTCCTTTGCTTCAGTTGAATTTACAAAATCTCCGGCTTTCACTTTATAAAATGGAGGGTCAAATGTTATATAAACAGGTTTTTCATTTGTCTTTATTAATATCTCAGTTTTCATATTATTTGCTTCTTCAAGATTGTCCGTGATAAGAACAAGAACTCTGTAACCCGCTGTCTGTTCTATTGGTATTCTGGCTTCTGAATTATTATTAGTCGTGTCATAATTATACCAGGCATTTAAATTACTGCTTTCTGAATTTCCCGTTTGTGTACTAATATCCTTCGTTTCAATCTTTGTTCTATATGGAGTAATATCAAATTCCTCGCTTACAAGAACTGTATCCTCCGCTTTCACCTTTTTAATCCTATTCTCATGGGTGTTTTCATCTTGATGATAACGGGAACCGGTTGAAGTTATTGTACCGCATGAGGTTAGGAAAAATAATATTAAAGGTAGAAAATAGGTTAAAAATTTCATATTTGGTCTTTTTTGAACAATATCAAATATAAAAATTTATAATGACTTACAGAAAAACAAATAATAAATAATAAAATTAATAATATATTTCGTTTTCCTATTTCATAAAAAAAAAGTATGTTAAATAAGGCAATAAAAATAAATAATGAAAATCCCCCTTAAAATTCTCGTAGTTGAAGACGATCTAATTACTCAGGAAATATTAGCCTTGTATCTGCAGGAATATGAATATGTTACTGTTGTAGCAAGTGGCGAAGAAGCCATAAATAACTGTCTCTTAAATAATTTCGATATTGTGCTAATGGATATCAGATTAAAAAATGGTATCGATGGCGTTGCTACCTTTAAGAAAATAAAAGAAATTGAATCATATAAGGAAACCCCGGTTTTAGCCATAACCGCTTATGCAATGCGTGGAGATAAAGAGTATTTCCTTTCTGAGGGATTTAATGGCTACTTGGCTAAACCTTTCGTTAAGGACACTTTTCTCGATTTTATTAAACTATATCTTCCCCAAACTTAATTGATCCGTTCTTTCTCCTTTATTTACTGTCAGTTGTAAAGTTTGTACTGAATTCCTGCCCCTATATTATTTTTTTTGAAACTGCAATAATATTCGTAACTTTGCATGTTATAATTAAAGATTTAATCGAAATGGCTGCAAAAAAACTAAAAATCCTATTCGTTACTCCTGAAGTAGTTCCATTTGTAAAAACCGGGGGCTTAGCCGATGTTTCTTCTGCATTACCTCAAATGCTTTCTGAATTAGGACATGAGGTCCGCATCGTCGTTCCTAAATATGGGGCCGTAGATGACAGAAAATTCAAGATCCATGAAGTGGTACGACTTAAGGATCTGCATATGCAAATCGGCGATAAAGATGTGGTTTTTTCATTAAAATCATGCTTTCTGCCCGGTCAAAAAATTAGGGTGCAAATTTATTTCCTTGATAACCAGGAATATTTTGGCAGCCGGAATAGCTTATATACTGATCCTATGACAGGACAGGACTACCCCGATAATGATGAAAGATTCATCTTATTAAGTAGATCAGTTTTTGAACTCATTTCAAAACTCGGCTGGATTCCCGATATTATCCATTGTAATGATTGGCAAAGTGGATTGGTTCCTATTTATCTTAAAACCTTGTTTAAAGGTGATCCTACATTCGCCAATTTCAAAACAGTATTTACTGTCCATAACCTCGCTTATCAGGGACAGTTTCCCAAATCTGTATTCTTCAAAACTGGTCTGCCGGATGATATGAATTCCGAGAAAGGCGTCGAAATATATAATAAAGTTAATTTTATGAAATCAGGCTTAATGTTTGCCGATGTTATAAATACTGTCAGTGAAACTTATGCTAATGAAATAAGAACCGATGATGAACTTGGTGCTGGTCTTAAACAGGTCTTGGCTAAAAGGAAAAATCACCTTTATGGTATTATCAACGGAATTGATACTTATGTATGGAATCCTGAAAAAGATAAACATCTGCCTAAAAAATATTCAGCTAAAAACCTTGAAGATAAATCAGAAAATAAACTGGTATTAACTGAAAAATTTGGTTTTAATTATAGTGCAGATACACCTGTTATTGGAATAATTTCACGCCTTTATGATGCCAAGGGTTTTGATATATTAACTGAAGCGTTTCCCGAATTAATGAAAATGAATTTGCAGATGGTGCTTCTTGGTAATGGCGATAGAAAATATCATAATTTCTTTGAAAAAATGATAAAGAAATTCCCTAATAAATTTGCTTGCTATCTTGGATTTAATGATGATCTCGCCCACCTGATCGAAGGTGGTTCCGATATCCTCCTTATGCCGTCCCGTTATGAACCATGTGGACTTAACCAGATGTATAGCCTTGTATATGGTACCGTCCCTGTTGTTAGAGAAACTGGAGGTCTCGCAGATACTGTCATCAAATTTAACGAAAAAACAGGTGAGGGGAATGGCTTTATGTTCAAACCCTATGAAGCCTCTGCCTTGGTAAAAGAAGTTTCCAGGGCGTTGAAGGTCTTTCAGGATAAGAAAACATGGGCCAAAATTCAGAAGAATGGTATGAAATGCGATTTTAGCTGGAATTCCTCCGCAAAGAAATATATTGAGCTTTATAAAACTATTCTCGATTCTGAGTAGTTTCCATTCAAACTCAGAAAGCATTTCTATCTTGCAAAAGCAAAATAAATTTTCAAACTTTGTTTCTGGGAATCTTTTGAGTTACTCAGAAATTAAATAATAATGATATTACCGGAGTGAATAATTTTGTCTATTAAAATATTATCTGCTATCGTTCTTGCTTTTATCACTTTCAATCTGGTTTCATGTAGCAATGATCCTTCCGCTATTGGTTCCCCCTTTTTATCTAAAGATATTATCAATCTTGATTCGCTCGACTCTTTTAAAGATACTTTGCCGCAATTCTCATATACGTATAAACATGTATTCTCTCTGAGTTTCAGCAGTGATCTGCTTCTTGGAATTAAAAGTAATAACGTGGCTACTATGCTTCTTGAATTTAACTATAGTATTCCGGATTCGGTTAAGGCTGACTTACTCACTAATTCTCTGCAGGTTACCTCCGCTACTGTTCAATTATATAAATCTTATGTCTACGGGGATTCTACTTCTAACCTCACCTATTCGGTCCATTCTATAAATTCCGCTACCCCTTGGTCAACTGGTTTTACAATCGATAGTTTATCAAAAATACAATATGATGCGGAAGATGTGGGTAGTTCTAAAACATTAAATGATACTCTTCAGTTTGCTCTGAAACCCGCTCTTGTATTAAATTGGCTTAATATCTATGCCAATAGCCAGACCCCTGATAATGGAATAATTCTTATTCCCTCACCAGGTAATAATAAAATTGTTGGTTTCTATGCTTTAACTCCTTCTACTACTGTCGATATACCTTACCTGGTTGTCGTATTAAGCAAACCTGGAGTTTATACAAATGATACCTTGAAATTCACAACCACTGCCGACGTTAGCGTTGTTTCTGGCATCGTTCCTCAGAATCAGACTGAAAATATCTTTGTGCAGTCAAGCGTTGAATTGGAATCCCGCCTCCAGTTCGATTTGTCTAAAGTTCCTCCCCATGCTATCATAAATTATGCTGAACTTCAGCTTACTTTGGATTCTACTCAGTCGGTTTTTGGTAATCCTTATACAGATCAGCTCTTAGCATATTATATAAATGATTCAACCAATATCGATACCTTAAGTACTAACCAGGTTGTCCTCACTCGCTCGGGTTCGCTCTATACTGGAAATATTACTTCTTATGTCCAGAACTGGCTCTCTACTAAAATCAATGATGGCATTCAGATTAAAACTAGTACCGATGATATGGGCGTGGATTTATGGGCATTGAAAGGATCTTCTGCTGCTGACAAATCTAAAAGACCAAGATTAAAAATTATCTATACTAATAAAAAATAAATATGAAATTATTATCTGTCATTATTATCTCTCTTCTTGCTCTATTTCAAACTGCGGTCGCCCAGCAGGGTTCGGTTTATACTCGGTATGGACTCGGTGATGTGCAGTCTACTTATTCAGCCCGGCGCTTGGGAATGGGGGAACTTGGAACCTCCGTTGCGGATGAAGATTTTATTGGAACCCTCAATCCCGCTGGCTGGAATATGCTTAAAATGACAAGGATTGAATTTGGCGTAGCCTATAATGGTTTATTTGTGAATGATAATATTCAAAAAAAATATTATGCATCTACACAGGTTACAGGTTTTACAATGGCTTTTCCCGTTAGTTCAACATATGGAATTGGTGTTGCTCTTGGAATTATTCCGGTCACTGACGTAAATTACCAGGTTACAACCCATAACACCGATCCTAATCCTATTGTCGGAGATTATGATCTGAGTTATATTGGCAGTGGGGGATTATCCAAAGTATTTATCGGTTCTTCTTATCGGCTCCCTTTCGATCTAAGCATCGGAGCAGAATTTGATTATTATTTCGGAAATATAAATTATTCATCTTCTGCTGTCTTCACTGGAAGTAATAATATAACTTCTGGATTTAATAAAAAATATAGACCTAAAGCTATCGGCATTACCCTTGGTCTTATCTCTCCGGATTTACTTAAAGCATCATCCTCGTTTTTCTCTGATTTACATATAGGTGTTTCTGCGAATCTGATCTTTAACTCTACTATAGATTCCTTATTGACCTCTTCTTCCTCTGTCCGGGTCGATACGATTAATTACTATAGTTATGGAATGAAAATTCCAAATAGGATAAATGCTGGAGCTAGCGTTATTCTTAATAAAAGGTTCCTTGTTTCTCTGGACTATTCATACCAGCCCTGGTCTGAATTTACTATAAATAATATGAAACCCGGCTTTATGCGAAACCTTTCAATGATGAGCGCTGGATTCGAATATAGGCCGGTTAAAGAATTGGGTGGCTCCTTCTTCGACTTTGTTATTTTTAGAGGTGGGTTAAGTTATGAACAGACTCAGTATTTTATAAATAATACTGGCATAAATCAATATTCAGCATACGGCGGTTGTTCTTTCCCCATTAGCCTGCAAAATACTATTGATGTCGGAGTGCAGTATTATATCAGAGGTCAGGTCACCAATGATCTTATTAAAGAGAATGGAATTAAAGTTGCATTCGGAATCAGTTTCGGAGATATTTGGTTTTTAAGGGATACAAGATAATTATGGTAATTTCTTTGTCTGCAGATCATGCAGGTTTTCAATATAAGGAATTAATTAAAAAACATCTTGCTGAAAAGGGGATTACAGTTATTGATAGGGGCACTTTCTCTGAAGCCTCTGTCGATTATCCGGATTATATTCAGAAATCTGCTGCCGATGTAATCGCTGGTTCTGCTGACTATGGTATAGGCGTCTGTGGCTCAGGTATTGGCGTATCTATTGCAGCTAACAAAATAAGGGGTATAAGAGCCGCTCTGGTTCTCAATGAAGAAATGGCATCTCTCTCCAGGAAGCATAATAACTCTAACTTCCTTGCCCTTAGCGAAAAGTTTATTGATAAGGATCATCTGTTTATTATCGTTGATGTTTGGCTAAGTACGGCATTTGAAGGGGGAAGACATCAAAGAAGAATAGACAAACTGGAACTAAACTATTAACCTAAATTTTATAATTCTATGTATGATAATTTGAAACATGATAAGGAAATGTTTGAAGTAATTAGCCTTGAAACTAAGCGCCAGCTTGAGAATCTTGAATTGATCGCTTCTGAAAATTATGTAAGTAATTCTGTCCTTGAAGCTGCGGGCTCTCTGCTTACTAATAAGTATGCCGAGGGATACCCTTCCAAAAGATATTACGGGGGATGTGAATTCGTCGATATGGCAGAAAATATCGCCCGCGAAAGATTAAGAAAATTGTTTAATGCCGAATATGTTAACGTCCAGCCCCATAGTGGCTCCCAGGCTAATATGGCTGTGTTTATGACACTCCTTAAACCGGGCGATAAATTCATGGGACTAAGCCTAGCTCACGGTGGACACCTCACTCATGGCTCTCCTGTTAACTTCTCTGGCATACTGTACAAAGCTGTGGGTTATTCTCTTAATAAAGATACCCAGGTCCTCGATTATGAACAGATCCATTCCCTCGCTCAGCAGGAAAAGCCTAAACTCATCATTACCGGAGCTAGCGCCTATTCACGCGAATGGGATTATAAAAAGTTCAGGGAAATAGCTGACTCTATCGGCGCTTTCCTTGTATGCGATATGGCCCATCCCGCTGGACTCATCGCTAAAGGTCTCCTTAATAGCCCCCTCCCTTATTGCGATATAGTTACCTCTACTACTCATAAAACATTGCGTGGACCACGCGGCGGCATTATCTTAATGGGTAAGGATAAAGAAAATGTAATGGGTATCAGAACCCCAAAGGGCGATCGCCTTAAACT
>JARLHD010000491.1 GCA_031292435.1 Ignavibacteriaceae bacterium | reverse complement strand
TTAATTACATCAGGATTTAGTGCCCCTAAAATGTTTGTTATAAAGGAGATGACAAAAAAAGTTAGAAAGATTAGTCCCACTAAATAATAATTTGTCTTCATTCCTTCCTCCAAATTATAGAACAACAATTCGAAAACTATAGTTAACTAATCGGAATTAATTACCGTCAAATAAAATTATGAATTCAATACCATGATATGAAGAAAAATTCATCACTATTATTTTTTTATAAATGGTAGATATATCCATGTGATATGTAAATAATACCGCGATTGAATTTCATTCAAAATATTAATCTTAAATTTATCAGTTTTAATATGTATTTCATTTTCAACTTTAATGGCATAATATTTGTGATATATAACACAGTCCTGGCATTGTAGATTGAAATTTGAAAGGCATGATTCTTACAAACAACAAGTCGGAAATAAATATTCTGCAACAGTCCCTCTGAATCCACCTGACAATTTTAAATACTTAAAGATCTAACTCTTGTTAGTGAAGATCTTTAATAGAGGAAGAACTAAAAACATAAATATTTAAGTATTTCTCCGCGTTAGGTCTCGGATTGTAATCCCAGGTTCTGGTCTTACACCCGTATTATTATGCAAATTATATTTTTTAAGAATCTGGATTGGAGTCTTTAATGAGTCAATTTTTACTTAGCATTCTCCTGGTAATTGTCGTTGGTTTAGGCGCCCTTACAAATATTTATTTTCATCCTAAACGCAGAACATATTATCACCCTAAACATAAATTATTCTAATAATCTCAAAAGGTAAATCATGAATAAAACATTACTATTATCCGTTCTAATGTTAGTGTTTTCATTAGGTCCAATTTATCCCCAGGCAGTTGGAGATTATGGAACTGGTTCTACAACCGCTACGTGGACAACACCCTCACATTGGATAGTTTGTGTTTCCCCGGGATCTTGGACAGGCGCTACTGTCGCCCTCGTCGCTCCCTCAGCCGCTACTAATTGCTTCATTCGAAGCGGCTGCACTGCTACTGTGCCTGCATCTGGTACTGTCGAATGTAATAATTTAACTGTAACTGGGACTCTGGTCTCATCCAATAGTATAAGCACCCCTCGGTTTCTTGATATCCATGGCACTACAGTCACTGTTAACGGTTCTTTTGGTGGACCCGGTGATGGATTAAGTCTTAATTTTTATAATAACTCAATTACTACTCTTACTGGTTCGCCGATTGCTTTTTATATTTGTAGGATTCAGCCGCAGGTTGCAACTTCTATTATCTTTAATGCTAGATGCTATATAACCTTTGCCGGGTCTGGAATATATTGTAACGGTTATCAAACAAGTTTTACTATAAATGCTGGCAAAACAGTTTCTTTGCTCCCTGGATGCAACTTCGCTGTTGGGACAACTGTTACAGGTGATCCCGCAATAGGAGCTGATATGAATGTTGATATTTATGGTACTTTAACTATGCAGACTGGTGTATCCGCTTCCAATATTAGTCTCGCAAATAAATCTGGATTTAATACTAACTTCCATGTTTATGAATCTGGCACAGTAAATTGTGGAAATAGCATGTATGCTTATTCTAATGGTTCCGCATCTGCTGTTAATGTAACAGTAGATGATGGTGGATCTGTTTCCTTTACAGGCTCTGCAGGTACCTGCAATATTGGTAAAGCAGCTACTATTATGAATGGTACATGGGATTATGGAAATGTTAGCTCTGGTGGAACAACAGGTAGAAGCCTTGGTGCAACAGCCTCTGTCGATGGTACGATAATGACCAAAGATGCATTTCTGAATGCAGCGGGTACTGGCGGTCCTTATGCGAAAGGTACTATAACTTTAAATTCCCCTTCTTTGGTCGAATATTATGGAACTACCGCAATCTCTGGTGTTTCAGTGAGCCCTATTCAAAATCTTCAGGTTAATAATTCTGCAGGCGTTATTTTGGCAAATAATATTGTGGTCAACGGGACTCTCTATCTGACAGGTGGAAACATTACCTTGGGTAATTATAATCTGATAGCTGCCGATGTTAGCGGTGGAAGTGCTTATAGTTATGTTCTTACAAATGGAACAGGTGGACTCAAAAGATATGTTGGTTCAGATAATTATTCTTTCCCTGTTGGGTTTACTGATTCCTATACTCCGGTAGTTTTAAATAATTCCGGAGATCCCGATACTTTTATTGTCAAAGTAAAAAATGCTTTTGATCATGCTACTGTTACCAATGAAGTCGTAAATAAACAATGGTCCATTACTGAAGCCGTTCCCGGTGGTTCTAACGTTACCGTTACTTTACAATGGAATGCTGGAGATGAAAACCCTCTGTTTAATAGAGATAATCAGGTCTATCTCGGAAGATATAATGGAACTCTGTGGGAAAATAGCTCTGCCGATTATACTGATTTGCTCGGAGGAGGTGTATATACCGCCTCAGCAAGTGGATATTCTGCAGGTACCCTTTTTATAGTTGAGAATGATGATCCCGAGCCGGTCGAATTGGCAACTTTTACTTCTAATATTATTGGTCGGGATATCAGCCTTAATTGGACTACTAAAACAGAAAAAAATAGTAATAAATTTGATATAGAACGTTCTCTGTTGATTGCGAATTCTGACCCCTCATGGATTAATATCGGGAGTGTGAGGGCATCTGACCTAAGCAATTCTACAAAAAAGTACTCATTTAATGATAAAAACCTTCAACCGGGTAAATATCATTACAGATTGAAAATGGTTGATAATAACGGCTCATTCCAATATAGTAATGTTGTTAACATAGATGTTACTCAGCCGAAAGAATTTGAATTGAGTCAGAACTATCCTAATCCTTTTAATCCATCTACCAGGATAAATTATACTCTGCCTTTCGATGCAAGAGTTACTTTGGAAGTTTATAATATAACCGGTATTAGGATTGCCCAATTGGTTAATGAGGAAGAACCTGCAGGGTTTTATTCTGTCGATTTCAATTCCTCATTAATTGATAAGAGTATTTCATCAGGTGTTTATCTATATCGCATTACTGCGGTTAATAAAATTGATGGAACCAATTTTACACAGGTCAAAAAAATGGTTCTCCTTAAATAAAATATTTCACACCCATACATATACATATAAACCGTCGGTAAATGCCGGCGGCTTTTCTTATTTTCTGGTATGGTGGAGATTAAAAATGATTGATTAAAAAATCTTATAGGAATCTTCGCTTATGAAAAAAGGAATTAAAATACTTACTGTTGAAGACTCAAAGGAGGATCTCGTATCAGTTCAGGAGATTCTATCCAAAGATTTTATCAATCATTCACTTTTAAATGTCTCCGGGAAAATTGATTTTATTAAGGGACTGAATGAATTTAAACCTGATATTATTCTCTCCAATTTTACCTCTGCTGAATTTAACGGGTTTGATGCAATTGAAATATCAAAAGAATTATACCCCTATACTCCCATAATTATAGTCCCTGGCTCCATTGACGAGGATACTGCTGTCGAATGTATAAATAAAGGCGCCGAAGATTCGATTATTAAAGAAAATATTAAAGAACTGGGTTCTGCAATTAAAGGTGCACTGGAAAATAAAATATTAAAAAGAGAACGTGATCTTGAAAAAAGGATCATGAAATTAAACCGTACTTATGCTGTGATTTACCGGATCAATAAAATGATCGTAAATATTCAGGATAAGGAAATCCTTTTTGAGGAAGCATGTAAAATAGCTGTTGAATCAGGGAAATTCCGCTTGGCATGGATCAGCCTTTTGGATGAAGAAAATAAGGTCCTTCGCCCTTGTTTCTGGGATGGCTTGGGATTTGAATTTCTTGAAGAAATTAAAAATTTGTCTGTGGATGATATAAAATGTAAATATCCTGTCCCTGCAGAAATATTAAAAGGGGACTTCATAGTATATAATAAAATTGAAAATGAATCTGGACTGTATTTCGGAAATAATGGGCATAAACATTACTTTCATTCTTTAATTTCTATGCCCCTTAAACTACAAAATAAAGTTATCGGCTCTTTCAATATCTGTACTGATAAACTGGAATCGTTTAACAATGATGAAATAAATCTTCTTAATGAGGTCACTCGTGATATTTCCTTTTCGCTTGAATCTATTTCTAATGAAAAAGCTTTAAAGGAAAGTGAAGAAAAATTCCGGATGATTACTGAAAACTCGGCCGATGCTATTTTTATAGCCGACAAACAGGGGAAATATTTATATGTAAATAATAAAGCTGTTGATCTTCTGGGGTATTCAAAAGAAGAAATGATGACTTTTACTTTAGCTGACATTTCCCCGAATGATCGGGTTAGGGATTACTTTCAACTCTTTAATAAATTATTACATAATCAAAGTGTCTTTGCCGAAATTGAGCTGATAAAAAAAGATGGTAATATAATTCTAACCGATTTAAACGCTGTTTTACTTCCCAATGGTTTTATCTATGCTAGCTGTCGCGATATATCAGAGGAAAAAATGGTAAAACAAAGGTTGCAGGAAAGTGAAGAATTGTTCAGACATTCGTTTGATTATGCTGCCGTTGGTTTCTGTATGGTCGGGATTGATAAAAAATTTCAAAGGATCAATAAAACATTTGAAGAAATAATAGGGTATAATGAAGATGAGTTAAGGAATTTAACATTCTCGGATATTACTCATCCTGAAGATCTGGACATTGGCCTGTCTAATTTTAATAAAATGTTAGAGGAGGAAATTAATAGCGCTTCATATGAAAAACGCTACATTAGAAAAGATAAACGAATAATATGGGTTTATATTTCTATTTCATTGGTAAGGAATGCCGATAAGCAGCCTCAGTTTTTTATAACTCAGATTATTGATATCACCGAACGAAAAAGATCGGAAAATTTGATATCTATCTTTGCCCAATCTTTGAAAAGCATAAATGAGATTGTTAGTATTACCGATATGGATGATAACCTCCTGTATGTAAATGAATCATATTTGAAAACATATGGTTATGAAGAAAACGAATTGATCGGTAGACATGCTAGTACTG
>JARLHD010000490.1 GCA_031292435.1 Ignavibacteriaceae bacterium | reverse complement strand
CTGTAAAACCCTGAATTTCAATAAGATTCCTTCTTGCAGTAGAAAATATTTTACTGGTAGTTATAAAATACTGGTGCACTTTATCATTCTGAATAATCGCTTGAATTTTAGCAAGAGTATCTTTCATATTATTATCTCCAAAATATTAATTTAGTTGTAACTATTAATGCTAATGGGAATAACAAGACGATCATACATCCCCCTCTTGTAATCATCCTTCCAATTTTCTGATCGCGTCCGCTTTTAGTTAATGGAATACCAATCTTACGGGATATTCTTGCTTTGGCTGCTGAGATGCCTAAAAATCTATTCCAGGAGAATCCGCCTCTGTTCATTTGTTATTCCTTTCAATAATTATTAAGAACACCTCCCTCAATAATAATATTCAAATATATCTTAAGTAAATGTTTATATCAAGAAAAAGAGTTTTTTTCCCAAATGAATCATTTGTGTCTAAAAGGAAATAATCCGAACAAATTCTCCCGCAGGAATGAGAGGGTTTAATTATTCGATGTGCGGCTTTTTAAGTATGGTGATTACCGGGGCGACAGGAAAAGTTTATTTTTTACCTCCCTGTTGCCCGAAGCGATTTATTAATGAATATCCCTAATCCAAGCCCTATTGATGCAACAACGAAGGTGAAAATTGCCAACTTCAAAATGGAAACATAATTGTTCGGATTAATAGTATCTGGTATATTCAAAGAAAATTTAATCAGATGAGCTAATGGTATACAGATCCAGACAAAAACTGAGATTAAAGAGCCACGTCGACCAAAGATTGCACCAAAAGTAATTGTCGCTATTAATAAAAGAACTACAATTATTATTGGACTTATCTCACCTCCAAATGCAAAATTATCAACAGCAGAAATTAACATTCCAGAAATTACTCCAATGCTAATAAGCAACGTTAAACTTGTTTTAACATTTTCTATGCTCATACAACTAATTTCCTTTTTTATTCATTTATTTTTCGAATAGTTTTATATAGTCACTGGATCAAAAGAGGATTTGACGAATACATTTCTTGCTACATATAGAAATCTAAAAGTGTCAATTAGTAAAAGGTGTGTCAATACTACATGGTGTGATTTGTATTTGATTTAAGTCACTTAAAAATCTACTAATGCCACCTAATTTCTTTTAGTATAAATAATCAATCCGGTTAATAATGAAAACTTCAGTAAAAACAATTCTGCACTTAAATATTTCAATTCTTATAATAACATTTCTTGTTGTCACAGGATGCCAATCTAAATCGAATGTTTCAAATGAATTGAAACCTCTTGTCTATAAATATGTCGATGCCTGGAATAGTGGAAATTTAGGACTATTAGACCCGATTATCGATTTGAATTTTGTATATCATTCAAACGAATCACCTATTATAAATGGTGTTGACGAGCTTAAAAAATCAATGACAAACTTCAGAACATCATTTCCTGATATGAAATTAGTTTTAACTGATGAAATCTATTCAGAAAATGAAGCAGCATGTATGTGGAGTTTGACAGGAACAAATACCGGAAAAGGAGCTATGCGCCCAACAGGAAAACCCATCAAGATATGGGGCACAACTATTTTTCACTTTGCCAATGGAAAAATCACCGGAGAATGGACGGCATTCGATAACCTGTCAGTATTAACACAGCTTAGTTCTAAAGCAAAGACTTCTTCCAAAAAACACAGATAGAAAAAATCCGGAAAGGAATAATATTTTAGTTCATTATATATAAATTATTCCTGAGCAGGTCATAGAAGTCGGATTTGAAAAATCCAATCAACTTAGGAAGAGCAGTTTTAACTTCGTCTTTAAGGAAAAATCCGTTGGCTCCCATCTTTGTTACTAAATTTATATAGTCATTATTTTCATAATAACTTGTCATTACCAGTACGGGAGTTTCAGGAATGTTTTTAATTAATGATGAGATCTTTACCGAACCCTGCATTCCCAAATCAAGGATAACTATATCAGGATGAAAGGTTCTTATCTTTCTTTCCGCATCTTCAGAAGTGCCGGCAGAAACTACCTGATTAAATTTTACTTCAACAGAAAGGAAATCCAATGCGAATGTTAAAAACTCTACGTCATTATCAACAACAAGAACACTGTTCGATTTCATAATACCTCCTGCTTTAATTTGAAAAAACTTAACTGACAGACAGATAAATTACTTCTACTAATGAAATCTAATAATGCGAGAACCCGAATTACTTACCTATTTAAAACCACACCTAATTGCAATATAACTTTATTCCTGTTAAATCAAAATATATTTATTAATACCAGAAAATGTGATTGGTTTTCTAAAGTAATTTAAAGAGATACCCGTTTTACTTATTACTATTGATTAGGATAACTATGCATTGAGTTGTTATTCTTATCTTTGCAGTGCAATTTTTGAATTAAAAGAATGAATTATGATATCAGAAAATAAAAACATTATCCAGGTAAAGAACCTGGTTAAGAAATTCAAGGACTTTACGGCGGTGGATAATATTTCCTTTGAAGTTAAAGAGGGGGAGATCTTTGCGTTTTTAGGTCCAAATGGTGCAGGTAAAAGCACTACGATCAGAATGCTGACTACTTTATTGAAAGCGGATTCAGGGGATATAATGATCAATGGTCATGATCCTGTAAAACATAAGCTGGCGGCAAGGAAATCTTTTGGAATAGTTTTCCAGGACCCAAGCCTTGACAGCGATCTGACTGCCCTGGAAAATATGCAGCTCCACGCTATATTTTATAAAATGCCGCGTGAGCTGAGAGTAAAGAAAATTGAGGAATTATTAAGGTTCGTTGACTTGTGGGACCGTAAAGATGACTTTGTTAAAAACTTTTCAGGCGGAATGAAACGCAGACTTGAAATTGCAAGGGGTCTATTGCACAAACCCAAGATCCTTTTTCTCGATGAACCAACCCTGGGGCTTGATCCACAGACGAGGAACCATATGTGGAATTACATCAAGGAAATAAACAGCAAGGAAGGAATGACTATATTCTTTACCACCCATTACATGGAGGAGGCGGAAAAGATTGCCGGAAGGATTGCAATTATAGATCATGGAAAAATTGTCGCTTCGGGAACTACCGATGAGCTTAGGGAACAAACTAAAACCGCGAGTCTTGAAGAAGCATTTCTTTCACTCACGGGAAATACAATCAGGGAGGAAGAGGCTACTTCAAAAGATCATTTAAGGGCAATGAGTAAAATGTGGACTAAAAAGAGGAGATGACATGCAGATAATTTATATTCTATGGCTGAGGCAGATTAAGAAATATTTCAGATCGAAATCGAGAATAATCGGATCGCTGGGTCAGCCGGTTTTATTCCTTGTTGCTTTCGGATTCGGTTTCGGCGCCATCTATAAAAAGGCGGAAGGAGGAAACTACATCCAATTCCTTGCACCGGGCATTATTATGATGAGCGTTCTTTTTACTGCAATGTTTTCGGGGATTGAGCTTATATGGGATAAGCAGTTCGGCTTTCTGAAAGAGACTATGGCTGCGCCTGTTAACAGACTGCAGATCATGTTTGGAAGAACTTTAGGTGGAGCAACCGTAGCTACAATCCAGGGAGTTATTGTTTTACTTTTAACATTTCTTGTAGGGTTCAGGATTGATAACCCGCTGCTACTGCCGTTAGGTGTGTTATTTATTTTTATTGTTGCACTACTATTTACTGCAATGGGCACTGCAATAGCTTCAGTACTTGAGGATATGCAGGGGTTCCAGATGATAATGAACTTCCTGGTAATGCCGACCTTTTTTCTTTCGGGGGCACTATTTCCGCTGAATGGAATTCCATTATTCCTGGAGGTAATAGCAAAGTTTGATCCGCTTACTTACGGGATTGACGGGTTCAGGCAAACCCTTATTTCACAGGCGCATTTTAGTATCGGGCTTGATATAACCGTCCTCAGTATAGTAACGATGCTTATCCTTTTTGCGGGGAGTTATCTTTTTGAAAGGATTGAGGCATAACAAACAGATTTAGGTCAAAAAATCAGTACCATTATTATTCTTAGTTTTTATTTGCGTACTTCAATCGATTTTTATTATTTTAAATCATGGATATAATAGTCAATAAGGGGGAGCCTACAGAATTTGCATCCCCATTTAAAAGCACTGCTCTTCAAATAAAGGAGCAGTCGGAATATTTTGAAGAGGACGGTGTCTTTTCGGCTTTTCTAAATACCGTTCCTACATTTCTTCTTGTTGTAAATGAAAACCGGCAGATTGTTTATGCTAACGAAGCGGTAAAGAAATTCTTCCCGGAGGAGCCATTTGAAAACATATATGGTAAACGCCCGGGTGATCTTCTGAATTGTTCCTATTTTACAGACTCTACACATGGTTGCGGAACAACAAAGTTTTGTGCAAAATGCGGGGCTGTTAAGTCGATATTATCAAGTCTTGCCGGTCTGGAACATAACGAGGAATGCAGAATTATACAGGCACCTAACGGAGCGGCTTTAGATCTCCGGGTCTGGACTAAACCTCTTAAAGTTAAAAATGAGGATTACGTAATATTTGCATTTAATGATATAAGCGATGAAAAAAGGCGTGAAGCATTAGAAAGAATATTTTTCCATGATGTAATAAATACTGCGGACAGCATACTCAAACTTTCAGAAATGTTAAATGATGTCCAGGGGGAAGAATTTTCTAATTATAATGCAACTCTCTGGTCACTTACCAATAAATTAATTGATGAGATTAAATCGCAGAGGGATCTGCTATCTGCAGAAAATAATGAACTGATAGTAAATCCAGTTAAATGTAATTCACTTAAAGTTATTGCTGATGTAATTGTCCTATATTCAAACCACCAGCTTTTGCATAATAAAGAGCTCGTAACCGATACAAATTCAGAAAATATTAATTTCATATCAGACCAGGTACTGCTGAAACGCGTGCTGGGAAATATGATCAAGAATGCGCTTGAATCATCAGGAAAGGGGGATAAGGTTACGGCCGGTTCAAGATTAAAGGATGATGAAATTGAATTCTACATTCATAATAACGCATTTATGACTTATGATGTACAGCTGCAGGTATTCCAAAGATCTTTTTCCACCAAGGGAGCAGGCAGAGGACTTGGCACATATTCAATGAAATTACTAACAGAAAAATATCTGCACGGCGAAGTTACGTTTGAATCGAGCGAAGAAAACGGTACTACCTTCTATGCACGTTTCCCGCTGAATATTTAATCCTTTCTTAAGTTTCCTACATATTTTAAATTAATACCTGACTTAGCAATATTTATTAATTACGTATAATTAATGATAAAGTAATTATTATTTATGAAAATTAGAAATTAAATGAAGATAGAAAAAGTAGAGCTGCGTCAGACAAAAATGGAATTAGTTTCTCCATTTGAAACATCACTGGGTGTAGAATTATTTGAAGAACATATTATGGTTAGGATTGACGGCGACGGGTTAACCGGATGGGGGGAAGTTGTTGCTGCGCCTTCACCATCATATTCATATGAAACACTGACAACTGCCTGGCATGTATTAGGCGATTTCCTCATTCCCTCTATTTTAGGTAAGGAATTTCAAGGGATTGCAGATGCGATAGAACCATACAGATGGATACGGGGGCACCGCATGGCAAAGGCAGGAGTGGAAGCTGCATTGTCAGATGCCTTTGCAAAAGCGAAAGGTATATCATTATCTAAATTTTTAGGCGGGACAAGGAAAAAAGTTCCCGTAGGTGTTAGTGTGGGTCTACAGTCATCTCCTGCGGAATTAATTAAGGTAGTTGCGGGATATCTGAAGGATGGGTATAAGAGAATAAAAATTAAAATCGCCCCGGGAAGGGACATCGAACTTGTAAAGGCAGTGCGGAAGGAATATCCCGAAATTCAATTACAGGTTGATGCCAACTCAGCATACACCTTGGATGATATCAAAATGCTGCAGGCACTGGACGATTACAATTTACAATTGATTGAGCAACCACTGGGGTACGATGATATTTATGATCACTCATTGCTACAACAAAAATTAAAAACACCGATCTGCCTTGATGAAAGTATTTATACTGTTTCAGACACCCGGGCAGCGATTGAATTGGGAAGCTGTAAAATTATAAACATCAAACCCGGCAGGGTTGGCGGTTATACCGAATCAATAAAAATACATGATTACTGTGCGTCAAAAAACATTCCCGTCTGGCATGGCGGGATGTATGAATCGGGAATTGGAAGAGGAGGAAATGCTGCACTTGCATCGCTGCCAAACTTTATTTTACCAGGAGATATATCAGCAAGTAAAAGATATTACAAAGTTGATATTGTTGAACCTGAATTTGTGATTAATAATGACGGGACAATGGATGTCCCTACGAAACCGGGCATCGGTGTTGAAGTAAATCTGAATCTGCTGGACAAGTTTACAGTCAGAAAGACTATTTATTCGTAATCTAATTTACTGAACCAGCTCCATGGAATGTTTGCCCGAAGGAGCGAAGAATATAAATCTGTCATCCTCTTTAATCATTTTCAGGTCGGCAGAAATTCCATCCACCTTAATACTAACGGGAAGTTTGTTCAAAGTGAACAGGCATCTTGCCGGCGATTGATAAACCAATTCGATTCCATTTGATATCCGGCTGCAGTATATCAATTCATCAGAAATCCCTATCAGCCGGAGAGAATTATCTTTATTACTTTGACCGGCAGCTGAATCGCTAAACGATAAAATATGTTCTCCTTTAGGGATTATAATCTCCTCCCTGCTATATCCGGGATATAGTTTGCCGTCAAGTAATATATTTCCCTTACTGATAAAATTCTTTATCAAAACAGAGTGCGGAGACTGAATATGCCACCGGTTTTTATTTATAATAACTGAAGTTCCGGATGCCATAACATAAGGAAAGACTTCCCAATCATGCTGATACACTGATGATTCAGCAT
>JARLHD010000489.1 GCA_031292435.1 Ignavibacteriaceae bacterium | reverse complement strand
TCTAATTTTAATTTACATATAATATTATGATATATATGTGGTTACTATCTATATATTATTAAATTGAAATGCCAAAAAAACGAAACCACCGTGGTGATTTTAACTCTAAATTTTAAAAAAACGGGGACGCCCAAAAAAAAAACGGGGCAAAAACGGGGCAAAAACGGGGCAAAAAAAAAATACCAAGTTAAATGTGCTACCACGGGGATTTTGTCTGTTAGACATTTAAATAGGATATATTTAAAATGGCTCGATTATTTATTAATTCATAAATAGTATAAGCGCAAACGGAACACTTTTTGTGAAATTTGAAATAAACTACGTTTCACTCGGAAAGTAGGGATTTTTAGGACAGTAATAATCAGCCAAAAAATATCTCCGTAACGGTAAGGAATCGTCCATCATAAGGGCCCAGCGGATAGAAAAATTTTCCCGGCAAATAAGTGTTTTTTCATATTTCCAGAGTTATTGGTTTTAGGTGATGTTCTCGAGTTTGAGGCATATTTTTCAGAGCCCAGCCCTATGGCTGGGTAGGGCGAAAAAAATTGGGCGTCTCAAAATTTTTTTGGGCGTCCCCGTTTTTTGGTCGGTCTCTATTTTTTGGGTAGCCCCAAAAAATGGGGATCATAAAACCTTGACGTTCTACTCAGTCCATTGGTAGGTAATTGGGCAAATGGCTCTCGCGATATAGAATATGCCAAGAAGAGTTCTATATTGTCCCGGGAGAGTCAGTTTGTGGAGCTGGGGTATGCCGATTTTTTTCAAGAGAAGCCAATTTTTCAAGAGAAACAATTTTCAAGAAATCAAGTAACCCCAGTTTTTCCAGTAGATACCTACATGGTGGGTTCATTGTAGGCGAAAGGCAATGAATCAAGTCCCTTTGAGGATGAGGCTCTTGGGTAGCTATCTCATTGGGGCGCAGTCACTTAGGGGATGGGGTCTTATGACCTCCTAACTGGAGTGGGTTCCCTCCTTGACCGTCAAACTTGGAGCGGTTCTAGCCTTTACCGTTTAGAGAAAGGTAGGTTTTCTGGACTGGCATACCTGTATCTGTACGAGTTACAGTATACCTTTTAATGCATCACAGTCCTGACATTAAAACCGATTGACAGTTTCAATCCTCGAATGGCCACGCTTGTCTTATGGAGTGGATGAGCGGTAAGTGTGAAAGAGGAAGTCGCGAAACAACTTTTTTTTTCGTTTTTAGTTTATAAAAACGGAGATTTTTCTCTGTTTGGGTTTTGATCATTGAAGCCCCGGACATGCATTGCTGACGCAGAGGACACCTTCCTCTCTGAAAGGAGAAGAAGGATCGACAGGTGAACTTGTTTTGCTCGTTCACCAGGGAACATATTGAGAGATTCGATTTATCGAAAATTTTAATTTGCTCCTGTTGGCGGTTTTCAAGAATGTCCGGATCATTCTTGCGGTGTTCACAATGGGTGTCCGATAACTCCCTTTTGCAGTTACAAGATGTCTGTTGAAACTTGGCGTTTATGTTTTTAAGAAAAAACATCGAGTCGTTTGCGTAACAAACAATATTTTGATAGAGTGTTGAAGTAATTCATAATCTTTATCAAAAGATTCTTGGCTTTAGGGTTGCTTAAAGTTCAGGAATTGGGCTTTGTAGTGGGGCGATAGACTTGGATGTTGAGAGTGTCTATCAAGGAGAAATGATCAAAATATATCTTTGGATATATTTTAATCAGTGTTAATATTAGAGTGTCAACGAATGAACATGAAAGTTAAATCGAAAAAAAATTATTTTTTTGTAGATTTAATATCTATTTAAATATAGAAAAAGTCACCTATACGGCTTTGTTTCATGTTCGATTGATACCTGGTTGATCCTGCCAGTAATATATGCTTGTCTCAAAGACTAAGCCATGCACATGTAAGATCGGCATAGGCTTTACTGCTTCGGCAGTTTGCTCATTGTTAATCTGTGGACAGCTCATTATAACAGTTATACACTTAGCCACTGGTACGTTTGGCGCAAGCCAATTACAAGGATAACTTTGTCAAATGCAGCGATAATACTTGAGTGACGAGTCGGTGAAAGCCGACTGGCATTAGCGTACATGTCTCACGATCGTGAGGAAACCACGCTACTGTAACTCTTGGTTTACTGATAGGCTTGCCTGTCAGTGGCCGGAGCGTCGACCATTAGGAGTGCGCAAGCACATAAAGTTTGTCAGACAGTGTTTTAATAAGGCTCTGTATGGTAGCTTTTACTAGTGGCCAGGAAGAGGTGTTTCTTATCTATCAGCTGAAGTTGTTTCAGTAAGGGTAAAACACGGCGATTACGGATACGGGGGATCAGTGTCTGATTCCGGAGAGGGAGCCTGAGAAATGGCTACTACATCTAAGGACGGCAGCAGGCGCGAAAATTACCCAATCTCAATTCGAGGAGGTAGTGACAAGAAATAACAACTTTACACCATTTGGTGGAAAGGTACTATCTAATAGTTTGGAATGGTTTTAGATTAAAATTCTATTAGAGTAACGACTAGAGGAAAAGTCTGGTGCCAGCACCCGCGGTAATTCCAGCTCTAGTAGCGTATATTAATACTGTTGTAGTTAAAACGCTCGTAGTTGACCTAAGGACTGTAGGTTTGAGTTCGGTACTAGCCCGTTCTTCTGTAGTTCCGTGTTATAACGGGGCTGCAAGGCGCGTGGTTGGTGCCCACGGCATTTGTCCCCATGGATTTTATCCTTGGGTGTTCAGGTGTGGGTTCTTACCTGTAGTCCGATCCTTGCCAATGGTTCGCCATTGGTAAAGGCCTTATGGTACAACTGTAAACAAATCAGAGTGCTCAAAGCAGGCATTGTCAATGGGGATTTATCCTCAGTTTTGCTTGAATGATTTAGCATGGGATTGTCTTGGAGCCGTGAATAGTGCCCTTCGGTCTCGGAGTGGTTGCTGTTCACTGGCGCTTGTAATGTGAAGCAGGGAGAGGGCTCAAGTACTATGGTGCTAGAGGTGAAATTTAGATACCAGCATATGACTTTCTGATGCGAAAGCTGTTATTGTCCAATACACTTCTTTCGATCAGGGACGAAAGTTAGGGGATCGAAGATGATTAGATACCGTCGTAGTCCTAACTATAAACGATACCAACAAGAGATTGGTAGTGAAACCATTTAAGATCCTCTCAGAATCCAAGGGAAACCTAAAGTCTTTGGGTTCTGGGGGGAGTATAGTCGCAAGGCCGAAACTTAAAGGAATTGACGGAAAGGCACCACCAGGAGTGGAGTTTGCGGCTTAATTCGACTCAACGCGGGAAAACTCACCAGGTCAGGACAGAGGTATGATTGACAGGTTGAAAGTCTTTTCTTGATTCTCTGGATGGTGGTGCATGGCCGTTCTTAGTTCGTGGAGTGATTTGTCTTGTTAATTCAGTTAACGAACGAGACCTTAACCTACTAACTAGGCTATAGGCCAGCTTTCAGGCTGGTCAGTTTCTTCGGGGTGGTTCGTATGGGCCATCTCTTGAAACCTATAATATGGGACTTCACTTTCGGGTGGAGTCCTTGCTTCTTAGAGGGACAATACTTCGTTTATATTAGAGTAAGGAAGTTTAAGGCAATAACAGGTCTGTGATGCCCTTAGATGTCCTGGGCAGCACGCGTACTACACTGTTAATACTAACAAGTCAGTACAATGTGAATACTTCGGTGTTCACTGGCCTTCTCCTTAAAGGAGTGGGAAATCTTTTCAAACATTAACGTGACAGGGATAGCTGTTTGGAATTCCATCTTGAACGAGGAATTCCTAGTAATCGCGATTCATTATATCGCATTGATTACGTCCCTGCCTTTTGTACACACCGCCCGTCGCTCCTACCGATGGAACAAAAAGGTGAATTTGACGGACTTGAGCTTTGGCTTGGGGAAATTAACTGAACCTTTTTGTTTGTAGGAAGGAGAAGTCGTAACAAGGTCTTCGTAGGTGAACCTGCGTAGGGATCATTTTTGTGAGGTTTTGTCTGGTAATATCTTTTTGATATTATGTCGCTAAAAGTGTTTTTAATACTTTTACCTCTTTGTGTTCCGCGACAAACACTTCGCATAAAGAAATTTATGTGGTGTGCTTTTTTTTAAAAAGTGCCAAACTTTTTCAAGTCTTCATAATGGACGACTTGGCTCTTGTATCGATGAAGAACGCAGTGAAAGGCGAAACGTAATGTGAATCGCAACTAACAGTGAATCATCGAATCTTTGAACGCAGGCCGCGCTTTGCATATCACTTGTGTTATCGCAAAGCATCTACGTATGAGTGTCAGCCTAATATCCTTTTGGTTTAATGGTATATTTTTATATTATTAAATTCATTATGCGAGTATCTCTTTTGATACACGCGTTTAACAAAGAATAATGTCTGGCCTCATATGTGGAAGATTACCCGCTGGATTTAAGCATATTAATAAGCGGAGGAAAAGAAACCAAAAGGGATTCCCCTAGTAATGGCGAACGAAGAGGGAAGAGCCCATCCTTAAATCGTGTTAGCTTAGGTTGATATGAGATGTGGGGTGGAGGTGGTTCTCCTGGGTGTGGCATGGACAAAATTGTGTTTAGACAGCACGTTCCTTTGGGATGCAATACAAGGTGATAGCCCTGTTTATCGTCCATGTGTCGTATGACTCCATATTCAACTGCGAGAATTACCTACGAGTAGGATTGTTTAAAAGTACAATCTGAATACGGGAGATAAACTTCTTCCAAGGCTAAATACTAATACAAGAGACCAATAGCGAACAAGTACTGTAAAGGAAAGTTGAAAAGTACACTGTTAAGTGGGTGAAAAAGCGTCTGAAATTATGAAGAATTAAGCGTGATCAGCGCGTTATAGGAGACTGGAGGCTCAATACAGTCTTCGGATTGTACTACTTCTCCAGTTCGATCAGCGTCGTTCTATTTTATAGAACGTTCAACCGATGAACAACCAACTTAAGGGCATGTTTTTATATTCCCGGCAACACCCTGGTTTCATTTCTGTGGAGCTCTGCTCTATAGAGTGTGCTAGGGTTAGTTAGGTTATGAAGGCATGTCTAATTCAAGAGTTTTTGTTCTCAACGTTGATCCACTAATGACGGCTGAAACCGACCCGTCTTGAAACACGGACCAAGGAGTAAAGCGTATGTGCAAGCAGAAGCCATTGTAATGGTGTATGCATAATGAAAGTAAGCTAGTATTAATAGTAATATGATATACTGACCAATCCAGTATCAACATGAGCATGTCGATTGTTGAGTGGAATTGAGTTAGAGTATATATGCTTTGACCCGAAAGATGGTGATCTATACTTGAATTGGCTGAAGTCAGAGGAAACTCTGATGGAGGGTCTCGAACGGTGCTGACGTGCAAATCGCTTGTCAGACTTGAGTATAGGGGCGAAAGACTCATCGAACCATCTAGTAGCTGGTTCCTTCCGAAATATCCCTCAGGATAGCTAGAGTCTATATTAGTTATGTCAGGTAAAGCTAATGATTAGAGGTCTTGGAGTTTAATAGACTTCAACCTATTCTCAAACTTTAAATAGGCAAGAAATAAGTGTTACATCGGAAATTCGAACACTTATAACAAATAAGGGCTCTAAGTGGGCCGTGTTTTGGTAAGCAGAACAGGCAAAGTGGGTTGAACCGTTAGCAAATGGGAAAAGCGCCAAATGTTTACATAGTGGAAACCATAAAAGGCGTTGATTCATAAAGACAGCAGGAATGTGGTCATGGAAGTCGAAATCATCTAAGAAGTGTGTAACAACTTACCTGCCGAATGAATCAGCCCTGAAAATTGATGGCGCCATAGTAAACAGCTTCTCCCATGCCATTGTTCTAGGTTGCGAGATAAAGAACAATGAGTAGGAAGGCGTGACGGTTGCTTTGAAACTCTATCTAGTAATTAAGAGTGGAGCGTCCGTTAGTGCAGATCTTGGTAGTAGTAGCAGCTATTCTAACGAGATAGAGTTTACTTTATCATTATGGCATTCCAAAGAACTGACTTTGTGGTGAAGACAGTAAAGCTTTGAAGGTCGTAGCGGGAAAGGTTTCCTTGTGTGTGGCGATCAGACAAGGGTTAGTCGGTCCTAATGGTTTGGGGAAACCCTAGCATATACCCTTATTGGGTAGTTATGATAGACCAGAAAGGGAATCAGGTTAATATTCCTGAACTCTGGAGTATAGAAAGGAGCCTAGTCCTTTTGGGTTAGGTGTTTTGAGACTGTAAAGTCGCGTCGCTATTTGAGACATGTGCAGGGGGTCTCGGAAGAGTTCTCTTTTCTCCTTTACAATTCTGGCTCGACATGATTGGCATCCGCCAGTTTATTGCGAGTAAACTGTGACCATGAAAATACGTTCAGTAGTGAAGTGGTTATACGAGGATTGGTAGGGCAGGCACTTTTTGTCCTGTGTAGTATTCTCCTGTGCATCAAAGAAAATCGAATGGGGCGTTTTCGTGAAGTTTACTTCCTCTTTCTATACTCTGATCCGTACCAGAATCCGCATCAGGTTCCCGAGGTTAACAGCCTCTGGCCAATTAGATTAATGTAGGTAAGGGAAGTCGGCAAAATGGATTTGTACCCTCGGTACAAAGGTTGGCTCTTGTGACAGTGTAGTTTGGGTAGAGTAAGAGCCTAGTCGCCTTGGTCTCGGCCAAGGTTATGTGCAGAAGAAGTCGGGGACTCGCTAGTACTTTCGGGGAAAGTGAGGAAGCGGCATGCTTCTGTATTGGCTAGGGGACGGCTCTATGCAGGTGTGATTTGGTGCTCTGGGTCATACCGGACAAGCTACAATAAGCTGTCGAACGAGAACCGATAGATTCCGGAGGAATCCGACTGTTTAATTAAAACAAAGCAAAGAGATTAGGCTCGAGACGGGTTCAGGCTCTTTGTGACTTCTGCCCAGTGCTCTGAATGTCAAAGTGAAGAGATTCGATCAAGCACGGGTCAACGGCGGGAGTAACTATGACTCTCTTAAGGTAGCCAAATGCCTCGTCATTTAATTTGTGACGCGCATGAATGGAACAACGAGATTCCTACTGTCCCTATCTACTTTCTAGCGAACCTACAGCTAAGGGAACGGGCTTAGGTTTGTCAGCGGGGAAAGAAGACCCTGTTGAGTTTGACTCTAGTCTGATTTTGTGGAATAACGAAAAGGATGTAGCATAGGTGGGAGGGGCAACTCGACAATGAAATACCACTGCCTTTTACTGTTATTTCACTCACCGTATGAAAGAGCGAAGTACAAGTTTACTTTTGTATTCTTGTATTATTCTAGACGAAGCCATTTTCCTCCGGGTTTATGGTAAGCTCCTGTATCAATATGGAACAGATTCAGGTAGGGAGTTTGGCTGGGGCGGCACAACTGTTAAAAGATAACGCAGGTGTACAAAGGCTAGCACAGAAAGGTCAGAAACCTTTCGTAGCGGACAAGGCCAATAGCTTAGCTTGACAAATATTTTCAGTACAAATATTAGCCGTGAAAGCGTGTCTTAGCGATCCTTTAGTGAATAGTAGAACTTCGGTTCTATCCTCATTCAAAGTTTGAAGCTAGAGGTGTCAGAAAAATTACCATAGGGATAACTGGCTTGTGGCGGCCAAGCGTTCATAGCGACGTCGCTTTTTGATCCTTCGATGTCGGCTCTTCCTATCATTGTGAAGCAGAATTCACAAAGCGTTGGATTGTTCACCCACTAACAGGGAACGTGAGCTGGGTTTAGACCGTCGTGAGACAGGTTAGTTTTACCCTACTGACAAGTAGTGGTCCATTAGGACCTTTGTACCTCAACAGAATATAAAACTCAGTACGAGAGGAACTGTTTTATCAAACCTCTGGTGCAATCGTTGGTATGATTTGACCGTTATGAGTGTCTACGTCTGTCAATTAATGGCTGAACGCCTCTAAGTCAGAAATTGATCTGACAGTTAATGGTATGGTATGTCAGGTTTTGGATTCCAAAAGATTTAGAGCCTACATAAACTTGTTCTCCAAAGAACAAAAGTGACTTGCCGTTGTAGTATATATCTTTGCGGCTATGTGCTACATGGTTTGTCACACAACTTGGTGTTAATGACAATAGGTATCAAGTTTAAACGTGTGTTTTCTGAAGACCACAGATGAAGGATTTTGGTGTTACCAAAATTCATGCTTAAGCACTTCCGTACCCTCGAGAGACAGGATTTCTTGTCGATTGGTTGAAGATAGTGTTGGGCTATGGGTAAAACTGTAGCGCAGTGCTCTTGCATTCTAAGCAAGACATTTGTAAAAATGATTTTTTAAATCATTCTTACATAACACAAAATGTTTGCTTTGTTTTTACAAAGGTAGAACTGATCATTTTATTTTGTTTTAACATTTGCAAACTTTTTGGTTTGCCTAATAAGTATTCGGGTGAACTGTGTTTTCTTGGTAAAATATTTTTCGATTTACTGTTTAAATAGTAAGAGTTTTTTTAACCAAGAAACACACCCTCTGTTGCTTGCGGTAGGACACAACAGTTGAAGCCATTCTACCACCTTCCAAACAATCATGAAAGACAACAATAATACAAGCACGCGAAACCTAGAGGGGACAAAATATCCCCTCTCAAGACAAATTACAAGAAAAATTGCAAAAGACAACCACAGCGAAGATCATCTAGATACCCTAGATATAGAGCAAATACACGATTTTAGAAATTTTGAGTTCATAAGAGAACCTTCTCCCCCCCCAACTGCTCCACTCCCTCCACTCCCTCCTTGGACTCATTGTAGATTTTTAAAATATAGAGGAACACACAAAGAAAAGAAAACACCTGATAAAATCAAAAAGAAAAAGCGCAACAAGACACTCTTAGAAAGAGTAGCAACTATTCATGAACCTGGTGTTGCACTCACCATGGTAACCAGAAATTTAGAACAACCACCTTCTCCAGAAACATTTACAAAAGAAATAGGTTTGAATGAAACTGTGAACAAAGCTTTGGAAATACCTGAAAATATTCCTGAACTACAAGAAAAGACTACATATACAGTACCTAAATCACATCTTATCGTAAAAAGGGACCATCTCATCAATATATTATCTAAAGATGATCTGGATAATACATATAATTTCTACAAAGATAGGTATAGCATAAAAGAAAGCCCATGTTCTACGCTTGGAGAAAAAAATGGAAATATAATTAAAATATCAAGTAATGGGTATATACGTATTAATGCACAAGTTGAAAAGAAGAAATTAAAAGAAAAAGGGTATATACGCACATCAATTCTCTGGCATCATTTGTGCTGGCGTCGCAATAATATGTATCAAAAAATACCAGACTCTTTTGTGATACATCAAAAATGTGGAAATCATACTTGTGGTGATATAAACCATTTACATGCTGCACACGAATCAGTTCATTCCAGTTATGAAAGATGTTTTTACATAAAAGATGTAGTATCAGATATAACATTACTATATTGCAATCATACACCAGAGTGTATTCCACCACCAACAGCGTTACCAGGGAAAAAAGTAATTGAAATAACACCCATAATCATCTGTGCTCAAGAAAGTGAGGAATAATTGTAAATAAATCATTAATTCTTTAAGATTTAATGTAAATAATATTGCCTAAACTTTAGTTTCAGGTAATAATTAATAATTGAAAAACAGTCTACATGAGAAATGAGTTCAACCAAAATTTAGAGATAAATATTTTGTTGCATCGATATAAAATATTTTAATATATTCCTTATAATATAATGTAAATATATTTTTATTATTTATTATCAAAATATTTATCTCTATTTTTTATCTTTGGTCCTCATTCCTTGATTTAAAAACAGTCAATTATTTTGTCTTTTAGTACATTCAATAAAATATATATTATAGATATATCTATAATTTTAAAATATTTTATATTAAAGTTCCCTGAATCCTTTTACTTATGAAAATGACTCTTCAAAAAATAAAAAATACCAGATAATAGTGTCCTATTTTAATCTTTATAAATAATTATCAGGTACTTACATATATTATAGATTTAAACATCGTAGATATCTGATATATACAATACCTACAAAAATACTACTAGCCGAAAATCTAGAATCACATGAACCATATAAAAACTTTACTACTATCTTATATACACATCCAAAGTTATAAAAATATTTTTATTATTTATTATCAAAATATTTATGCGAAAATTTTAGTCTACTTTAGAGCTTTATCAAAAAATGGGACCTAGTTTCTCTAATTATCAACTCTTGAACTTATTGTCATCAACTCATATATGTTGTAAATTTAAAAACTGTAACTACTGAAACACTACTTACAAAAATAAAACCTGGCCGAAAATCTAAAACCATGTGAGCTATATAAAATTCTATTATCATCTTATGCAATCCTTAACAATATATTTAAATAAAACATGAAAAATAATCTCAAAAGAAAATTTGATTCACTTCCCACAATTGATAGGCCACTTATATCCAAAAAAATTTCCAATTTGAATTTAAGTAACATATTAACGAATAAGTATCAATACATTTGTTTTATTATAATAAATGAGTAAACATATTTTATACCAGATCCAAATTTTATCCTCACACATCATTACCACAGATATTTTGTTTAACAAATAATATGAATACAATCTCAATCACTTATTGACTTAAAGTTTATTCATTTCTGAATTAGACAATTTTTTAGAGGAAAGCGATATCGAGCCAAATCGCAAATATTAACTCTTTAACCGCAGGGTTTTTTTTAATTAGAGAATTCTAAATCTATAACATAGGTAACTACTCAATAAATTTGTGTCCATAAACTTTACATTTTTTTGAAGCTGACATTGATTTTATATAAATTAAGTAAATTTGATATGTGATAATTGGACTATAGTCTCAATTACTTGTTGACTTAAAGTTTATTTATTTTATGATTGGATCATTTTAGAGGGAACTTACACCGAGCCAAGTTTGCAGCTTGGTTTAAGATAAATTGTACTTGTGATATTCAGGGTATAATCTCAATCACTTGTTGACTTAAAGTTTATTT
>JARLHD010000488.1 GCA_031292435.1 Ignavibacteriaceae bacterium | reverse complement strand
TATTTACCGCTACTTCTATAAAAAAAGTACCCCTCTATTAATTAATGCTCCTAAAATCAGTTTTTGACCATCATTTTTTCAATCTTTTTTAGTGCAAAAATAAATCCCTCATTCCAATAATCTTCAGTACCGATTCCTCTTGTAATACCAATGTAGAAATGTCAGTAATAGCCCAAAGTTAAAATGTCAGTAAATAATAAGAAATTAAGGTTCCCAAACCGGAGGACCTTAGATGAAAGGAGTACTGACAATGAGTCTAAAAGAGTTCGACAGATTACAGGTGGTAAATAAAATAGAGGAGAAAAAGCTAAAAGTAAAAGAAGCATCAGAGCTTCTGAAATTAAGTGAACGTCAGCTCTATAGGTTACTAAAGAGGAAAAAAGAGGAGGGGACAAAAGGGATAATCCATAAACTCAGGGGAAAGGAGTCAAATAATGGATATACGGAAGCTTTCCGGAAAAAAGTGCTGGATCTATACAAAAAAGAATACTGGGATTATGGTCCTACGTTATTTACAGAAGTACTAATCAAGTATCATAATATCTCCATCAGCAATGAGACAGCCAGGAAATGGTTAAGGAATGAATCTATTACAACCTGTATACGGAAGAAAAGACCACACCGGAAGAAAAGAGAAAGGAGGAGCTGCTTTGGGGAGTTGTTGCAGTTTGATGGTAGTCATCATGACTGGTTTGAAGGTCGTGGGGCAGAATGTTGTTTGTTAAACTGTGTAGATGATGCAACGGGCAGAGTATATCTGAAATTTGCAATATCAGAAAATACTCAGGACGTACTACAAACAATATGGGAATATGTTAATACATATGGAATACCGAGAAGTATTTATACAGACAGATTCAGTGTTTATAAGGGTGAGGGAAGCCTTACGGATTTTGGAAGAGCTATGAAAGAATTGGGAACTGAGCTTATTTTTGCTAAATCACCTCAAGCCAAGGGAAGAGTGGAAAGATTTAACAGGACACTTCAGGATCGTCTTGTAAAGGGATTAAGACGGGAAGGTATATCAAACATAGCAGATGCTAACAAATATCTTCAGAAGGTATTTATCCGCAGTTTTAATGAAAGATTTGCAGTTAATCTGGATGTTGCAGATGCACATAAATCTGTTGAAGGATATGATCTCCAAAACATTTTCTGCTATAAGACAACAAGGAAAGTAAGAAATGATTATACAATAAATTTAGCAGGGGGTTATATCCAATTGCTTACTGGTTATTCCCCGTTACCCATACCAACTCAAAGCGTGACTGTATGTCAATGGCTCAATAACCAGAAGCATATATACTTCAACGAGAAGGAACTAGATTTTAAGGTGCTGAAAGATAAACCGGGAAAGAAAGGATATAAATTACATCATGTTCCAAAAGATCATCCCTGGAGGAAGTGGAATCAAAAACTTAAAGCTGACAGAAAACGAAACTATCTGTTGACATTAGGGTAACTCCGTTACGGCTACGCTTTCATTACGTTACCCTAATGGAAATAATTAAATAACTAACTATGTTTACTACTGACATTTCTATATTGGTGAAACTACTGACATTTTAACTTTGGTAATACAATTATTTTCTAAAATGGAGTAAAACATAGATAATAAATAACTTATTGATTAAATTTAACAAATAAAGATATAAAATCAGGTGTTTTGAAGAGGAAGTGATTGATGGATTTCGAATTAGCAGCAGCGCTGTACAACAATTA
>JARLHD010000487.1 GCA_031292435.1 Ignavibacteriaceae bacterium | reverse complement strand
CCACAGAGGATACATTTTGCCGGATCCCTTTCCATAGAAGCACTTGAAATATCGATAGCATGATCTTTAGTTTCGCCGACATAACGATGTTCCCTGAGTCCATATTTTTCAGAGAGATCCTGTAGTTCGCAATTTTTATTTCTAACACATATCAGGCAATCCTGCGGATGGTTTTCGACCAAAAGTTCGACAATAGTTTTCCTAGCTCTTCTTACCCTGGGAGAATTTGTATCGACAACCATACCTTCATAAATAGGGAAAGCACAGGAGGGAACGAGTCCCCTTTGTCCTTCAACTTCGACCGAACAAATTCTGCAGGCACCAGTAGGAACTAAATCTTTAAGGTGGCATAAGGTAGGGACTGAGATGCCAACCGATTTAGCAGCATCGAGGATAGTCATACCTTCTTCCGCATTAACTCTAATATTATTTATTGTAAGCTGAACCATTAAAGTCTCCGACTTTCAAATTTAATTGACATTTATAGCCTGGAACCTACAGGACTCTAAGCACATACCGCATTTAATGCATTTATCTTCAATAATATAATGGGCCTGGTTCTTTTCACCCATAATAGCATCGACGGCACATTTTCTAACGCATACACCACAACCAGTACAGATACTATTATCGATAGTGTAGGTTAATAACTCTTTACAAACACCAGCAGGGCATTCCCTTCCGTAAAGATGGGTTTCCCACTCATCTTTGAAATATCTCAATCCTGACAGAACAGGATTAGGAGCAGACTGACCCAACCCGCATAGAGAAGTATCGCGGATTACATCGCCCAGACGTTTGAGGTGGATTATTCCTTTAAATCTTTGGAGCTGATCTTTTTTATTCTTAGTATTTTTATAACTGACAGGAATACGCTCGATTATTTCGAGCATACGCTTGGTACCTTCCCTACATGGAACGCACTTACCACAGGATTCGGTCTGAATAAATGTGAGAAAGTATTTTGCAACATCGACCATGCAAGTATCTTCATCCATTACGACGAATCCGCCGGAGCCCATCATAGCACCGACTTCTCTTAATGATTGATAATCGACCTGAGTTTTGATAACGCTATCGGGGAGGCATCCACCTGAAGGACCACCAATCTGTACAGCTTTAAACTGTTTATTAAACGGGATACCACCACCGATCTTAAATACAATATCTTCGAGAGTAGTGCCCATAGGGACTTCGACCAAACCAGTATTTTTAATTTTACCACTTAAGGCAAACACTTTAGTCCCCTTTGAATTTTCAGTTCCGATTGATGCGAACCATTCAGAACCACGGATCAAAATACCGGCAACATTAGCGAAGGTTTCAACATTATTTATAACGGTAGGTTTACCAAATAAGCCTGATATGCTAGGAAATGGTGGGCGGGGGCGAGGCATTCCTCTTTTGCCTTCGATTGAAGCGATGAGAGCAGTTTCCTCACCACATACGAAAGCTCCTGCACCTTTTTTAACTTTAAGTTCGAAGCAGAAGTCGCTGTTAAGAATATTATTTCCCAGCAAGCCATATTCTTTGCACTGTTTAATTGTATTTTCCAATCTTTTAATTGCGAGGGGATATTCTGCACGGCAGTAGATATAACCTTTTGAGGCACCGATTGCATAGGCAGCGATGAGCATACCTTCGACAACTCTAAACGGATCGCTTTCGAGAACCGATCTATCCATAAAAGCACCGGGATCACCTTCATCGGCATTACAGATAAGGTACTTCTGATCAGTTTTCATTTTATTAGCGAGTTCCCATTTCTTACCAGTTAAGAAACCAGCTCCTCCCCTTCCTTTCAATCCACTGTCTGTGATAGTTTTTATAACTTCCTGAGGAAGCAAAAGACGGATAACTTTATCGAATCCTTTGAAGCCACCGTAAGCGAGATAAGTATCTATCGAATCGGGATTTATAACACCGCAATTTTCAAGGACGATTTTAAGCTGATGCTTAAAGAAAGGGTCATTGTTAATAGAATCCAAATCTTCGGAAGGTTTGCCATAAGTACCCAGCAATTTTTCTTTGAAGATACCTTTTTCAACAAGGGTCCTTTGAATAAATTTAGGGACAATTTTAGGAGTAATCTCGCAATAGGAGATCCTATCCTGACCCGGCAATTTAATATCGACAATTACTTCTTTGGCGCAATAGCCAACGCATCCGGTAATTTCGATATGAGCAGAGATATTACATTTTTTGAGCTCATTTATAATAGCCTCTTCGACTTTCTGAGCACCGGCAGCCAAACCACAAGTACCCATTCCAATGAAGATAATGGGGACATCATGTTCATGGTATTTTAATCTTTTATTCAGATTATCAAATTTATCCTGGCAAGCTTTATCATGGTGACAGAGAGGACCTTCGGAACAACATCTGACGAATAATTCACAAGGTTTATCCGGAGTATGCCAGCATTCGCTACAGCATTTATCTAAAAAATCTTTCATGATGTACTCTTTACGGCCGTTGCTTCGACCGGTTTTGGTTTAGGTGAATTTGTAAACTTCTTTAATATTGCCGGTATTTCTTTAACAGTAAGTCTTCCGAAATATTCATCATTTACAGTAATTACGGGGGCAATACTACAAGCACCGATACAATTAACAACCTCAATAGAGAATTTTTTATCCCGAGAGGTTTCACCTGCTTTAATATTTAATGTACTTTCAATTGCGTATAATATATTGGACGAATTTTTAACATGGCAAGCTGTTCCCCGGCAAACTTTTATAACATTTTCACCTAAGGGGATCAGTCTGAACTGATTATAAAAAGTGGCAACGCCATAAACCCTGCTAAGAGGAAGCGCCACGAAATCGGCTATTTCCTGAAGGGCATCTTCGGGTAAATAACCATAAATACTCTGGACATCCTGAAGGAGGGGAATAAGACTACTTTTATCTTTGGGAGGATAATCTTGAAAAATTTGTGAGTGCATCTTTATAGTGACCTTTAAATTTCGCAATCACACATGCATATTAAGTGCCAAAGTAATTAGAATATAAAATTGGTTTAAGTGAATTAAACGTAATTTTAATAGTATTTTATTACTTATTTTCTTAAATATTAGAAAATCATATCCCAATTTAGGTATAAAAAGCATGTAAATTTTATCAACATGGAAAGGGGAAATATTTGGCAAGGAAATTGCTATATTCTAAATATTAAGGGAAAACATTGCATTCTGTTACAAAAACAGCATTTATCCAGATTGAAATGCTGTTTCAAATTAGTCTAAATCTCTTAAAGAATTACTTAAGAATAATCATTTTTTTAGTATTACTGAAGATTTGTTTTCCATCGACTGAGTTTACATAAAGAGAGTAAAAATACATTCCACTTGATAAAGAAGAGGAAGAAAAACGCAATTCATGAGTTCCGCTAAGCTGAACTTCAGATACTAATTCTCTTACGACCTGTCCGATGCTATTATGAACAATTATTTTAACATAACTTTCATATGACAAGAAATATTTAATAGTAGTAGCCGGATTAAAGGGATTCGGATAGTTCTGAAATAAAGAATAATTATTAGGGCTAATATTTTCGGGATTAACACTAAGAACAGGAGGAGGAGCCTGGATTTCCATTGAGCTGCCGGAGATATAAAATGCACCTTGTCCTAAGAAGGAAAGGTCGATGATGGCTGAAGGTCTAACATCTCTAACAATATAATTACCGGGAGCGATATAAACAGTATCGTAAATAGTTACTACAGAAAAAGATAAAACTGAAACTTTAGCTTTAATTGTGTAATTCAGAATAAACATTTTACACATCATATCACCCACCGCCGTAGAAATATTCTGGTCAGGAAATCTTTTTGCAGTAACCAGATGAGTTAAGGTAGTATTTATCCCGTTATAGTTAAATATTGAATCTTTAGTATAGATAGTATAAGAAATATTGGTTGGCTGTGAAAGCCTATAGACTGAAAACCACCCCTTGAAAGAATTGAAGACTCCAATATCAATAGTATCAGTTCCAGGAAAAGCGCTCATATATGTCCAAATGTTTGATGAATCAAGAGAGACATAATTAGTATCGGAGTCAGATATTTTAGGGGTAGAACCTCCTTGCTGATTATTACTGATAATTATATTAGCTGGTTTGTCGAGATAAGGCTGATTAACAGTAAAGGAATCGACGATCACGTAGGAAAGTGAGTCAAGTGGGAAATTAAGAGAGTCGTGCGGAACAGTTTTATAATACCACTTAAATCCGGGAGCTGAGGGGAAATAATCGGAAGCATTCTGAGCAATGATGGAAAAAGTAAAAGAAAGAGACAACGAGAGAATGAAACAGAAATTCTTAATCATAGGTAAATCCATGCATTTATATAAGTTGAACTAAGCAAATCACTTAATTAAAAATAGATTTTCAGATTGTTTTATGTAATTTCAGCGAGGACGCGGAGAGCGAGAAAGGACATAATTCAAAATATGCGAATAAGAATAGATTTTATCAAGTAACTAGTACACCCGGAAGGAATCGAACCCTCAACCTTTTGATCCGTAGTCAAACGCTCTATCCAATTGAGCTACGGGTGCATAGAAATTATGGAAGGAAAGATAATATAAATTCGGTTTGCGTTCAAACCGAATTTGTAACTTTGTACTTTTATTGGATTCTGATGTACTTTTTTTAGAAGAAAAGTACCGAAGAACAATTCATTGTACTTTTCTTTAGAACACTATTCCCCTTTTCTTTGCGAAAGAAAAGGGGGAAAAGAAACATGGCTTAAAATAAAATCGCTAAATATTTGCTCCATTCCGTGGCGGTAAATGAAACTCCCTACGGTCAAACAGCATTTCCCGCTTATCACTCCATTTCGCAAATATTTTTAACGCATTTTATTTAAGGCCGGGAAATATGAACCAAATAAGGATGAAGAACCATAACTGCTTTACATTTCATTTCGCTGATTTTCTATACGCAAATTATTTAAGGCCGATAAATACAAAATAAACTAAATCCAAATAAGGACTTAAGATAATAATTTAAGGCTGATTAAATACGAATCAAATAAGGCAAAGGACAATTTAGTTAGATATTAAACTTTATTCCCTGGGCTAATGGGAGATCGGTGCCGTAATTTATTGTATTGGTTTGTCGGCGCATATAGGATTTCCAGGCATCGGAACCGGATTCACGACCGCCACCGGTTTCTTTTTCACCTCCAAAGGCACCGCCTATCTCAGCACCTGAAGTACCGATATTAACATTTGCAATTCCGCAGTCACTCCCCCATGCTGAAAGGAACTGTTCTGCTTCACGCATATTATTAGTGAATATTGCGGAGGATAATCCCTGAACAACATTGTTATGAAGTTTTATTGCGTTTTCAATGGTGCCGGAATATTTAATAAGATAAAGAATAGGGGCAAAGGTTTCTTCCTGAACAATCTCATAGTGATTTTCAGCGACACAGATTGCGGGTACGACGTATG
>JARLHD010000065.1 GCA_031292435.1 Ignavibacteriaceae bacterium | reverse complement strand
TATTTTCCATGATCCTTCATTTCTGTTGTATTATTTGGAAGGGAAAAAGTAAGTTCATAAGTCCCTATTTCATAAGTGATATCACCGCTTCCGTAAACATCTGTTGATTTAGCACTAAAAGTGCGGTATTTTATTCCTGACTCAAAGTCTTTTTTATTACCTTCCAAAATTGCATTCTTGCCTTTCCACATTGGTTCATAACTTGGTAACGAAATAGCATCATCAGTATAAAAACCAGCAATTGTATTATAATCCCCGTCCATTAGAGCGTGGCCAAATTTGTCATTCATTTGATCAAAAAACATTTTCTTGGGAGCCATATTGTCGTTCTGGGCCCATAGATTCAGTGCTGAAAAAATGAATACAATCATAAGCATACCAAACAAAGCCTTCATATATTACCTCCATTATTTATAAAATTATTTTTTCGAGAATGAAGATATAAATAAACCCGGAACGGGATGTCCGATATATCACAAAAAAACCGTCTTATTAAATAAGACGGTTCAAGATTGGAATTATCATTTATTGCAAATTATTTATAGTCATTATCTTTAGATTTTGCACCCGCCTGATTCATCGACATGGGATTAACATCAGAATTCCAAGAATCAGCTTTATCTTTCCAGGAACCGTCGCTTTGTTTTTCCCAGATCGTAATATACTTTCCATGATCCTTAATCTCATTAGGCATATTAGCCATATTGAAGTCAGCTTGGAATGTACCAATTTCAACAGCAAGATTTCCGCTTACAAAAACATCTGTTATTTTATTTGTTAGACTATGAAATTTCATTGTTTCAAAATCTTTCTTATTTCCAGCCCAAATAGCATCCTTCCCTTTCCACATTGGCTCATAGCTTTGTAATGATATTGCATCATCAGTATAATAATTTGCAATAGTCGAATAATCACCATCCACCATAGCTTTATTAGTAATATCATCCATCTTTTGGATATTTGCTTTCAATTGCGATACATCATCGTTTTGAGCAACTATCTTCAAAGCTGAAAAAATGAAAACAACTATAAAAGCACTTATTGTTAACCTCATACAGACCTCCATCGTTAAACATATTATTTTTAAGAGGATTAAATTATTATAATGCCTTAAATAACCTGTTGTTGAAGTCACAAAATCAGCAATAAAAACATCCCATTTTTTTTGGATAGAGTTAAAGAATAATTAAGTTTGAATTAAAGGAAAAGAGATATAGTGAAAAAGAAGCTTGTATTATTTATTTTTTTGCTGACACTTAATAATAATATGTGGGCACAGAGTGCAGGCGTCTCCTTAGGAGCGGGAATAATCAGCAGCAATTCACCAAATGTTTCCTCATATGCTGCATCTTTATTTATTGAATCACCAATTTTCCTTAAAACTTTTTCGTTACGATTAAGCCTTCTTTATGATGCAGATTATAACCAGATATTACCCAACTCTACAAATGTTTATAATCCATTTATAAAAGGGGTTAGTTTAAAAGGGTTAACTACCCAGAGCATTTCAGGGAATTATTATCTTGACGAGGGATTAGGTTTGCTGATAATTAATGACCGAATATTCAACACCTCAAATTTAATTGACTATGGTTTTGTTATTTCACTGGGAGCAGGAATTGATTTAAGAAATGATAACCCAAAAGGATTCAGAATAGGTGCGGGATC
>JARLHD010000064.1 GCA_031292435.1 Ignavibacteriaceae bacterium | reverse complement strand
GGTAGCTTTCAGTTGCAGTTCATTTTCTCTTATCCTGGCTTTTTGTTCCCTCCTGTTTAACTCAGACCTCCTGACAACATATAAAAACCCTGCAAAGAATATTATATAAAATGAATACGCAATATTAGTTTTCCACCAGGGCGGAGTTACCTTAATAAATAATGATGCCCCTTTGTAATTCCATAACCCATCATTATTGGATGCAATCACTCTAAGTTTATAGTCTCCCGGGGATAAATTCGTAAAGGTTACTGAATTATTATTTTCAAGTTGTATCCAGTTTTTATTAAACCCCTCCAGTTTATATTGGTATTGGTTCTGTTGAGTGTTGTAATAACTCAGCCCTGAAAATTGCAGGTTAATAATATTATCTTTATAAGTCAATAAAAGACTATCCCTCGAAGATATCCCTTTCTCGTAAATCGGCTTGCCCCCGGTATTATCGGTATTATATCTTATGTAATCTGTAAAAACAACTGGCGGTAAATATTTATTCACATTTACTCTTTTGGGATTGAATACATTAAATCCGTTTGGTCCCCCAAACATTAGTTGCCCTGTTATTCCATCCTTCGCAAATGCATTCTGATTAAATTCATTCCCCTGCAGCCCGTCCTGAGAATAGTAATTCTTAAATATATTCTTTTGAGGATTGAATCTCGACAATCCTTTATTTGTACTTATCCATAAATTACCTTCATCATCTTCCAGTATTCCGAAAACTGATTCATTAGGTAAACCATCTTGTTCTCTGTAATTCTTAAATTCCCTTTTTTGCCTGTCATATTTACTCAGACCTTTTGTGGAACCAACCCACACATTATCCCCCCTGTCTATATATATCCTGATTATATTATTATCAACTAAACTACCGGCATCTTTGGGATTATTTACTATATGAGATATCATATTATCGTCAGGATTAAAAACATTTATCCCTCCACCGAATGTACCTAACCAGAGCTTGCCGGAATGGTCCGCCGCAATTGACCAGACAGCATTTGAGCTTATTGATCCCGGATTATTATTATCATGCTGGAACCTGGTAATTTTATTAGTACGTGGATCAAGTTTATTTAACCCGCCTCCATATGTACCTATCCACATGTTACCCTGTATGTCTTGCACTATTGAAT
>JARLHD010000063.1 GCA_031292435.1 Ignavibacteriaceae bacterium | reverse complement strand
GGTAGCTTTCAGTTGCAGTTCATTTTCTCTTATCCTGGCTTTTTGTTCCCTCCTGTTTAACTCAGACCTCCTGACAACATATAAAAACCCTGCAAAGAATATTATATAAAATGAATACGCAATATTAGTTTTCCACCAGGGGGGTGTTACCTTAATAAATAATGATGCCCCTTTGTAATTCCATAATCCATCATTATTTGATGCAATCACCCTTAGTTTATATTCACCCGGAGATAAATTCGTAAAGGTTACTGAATTATTATTTTCAAGCTGAATCCAGTTTTTATTAAATCCCTCCAGTTTATAGCGGTATTGATTCTGGAAAGTATTGTAATAACTCATCCCTGAAAATTGCAGGTTAATAATATTTTCTTTATATGTCAATAAAAGACTATCCCTAGAAGATATCCCTTTCTCGTAAATCGGCTTGCCCCCGGTATTATCTGTATTGTATCTTAAGTAATCTGTAAAAACAACAGGTGGTAAATAATTATTCACATTTACCTTGATAGGATTGAATACATTAAAACCGTTTGGTCCCCCAAACATTAGTTGCCCTGTTATTCCATCTTTCGCAAATGCATTTTGATTAAACTCATTACCCTGTAACCCGTCCTGCGAATAGTAGTTTTTAAATACATTCTTTTGAGGATTGAATCTTGACAATCCTTTATTCGTACTTATCCATAAATTACCTTCATCATCTTCCAGTATTCCGAAAACCGATTCATTAGGTAAACCATCCTGTTCCCGGTAATTCTTAAATTCCTTTTTTTGCCTGTCATATTTGCTAAGACCCTTAGTGGAACCAACCCAGATATTATCTTCTTTGTCTATATATATCCTTATTATATTATTATCAATTATACTGCCCGGGTCTTTTGGGTTATTTACAATATGAGTTATAGTATTATCAGGATTAAAAACATTTATCCCTCCACCGAATGTACCTAACCAGAGCTTGCCGGAATGGTCCGCCGCAATTGACCAGCCAGCATTTGAGCTTATTGATCCCGGATTATTATTATCATGCTGGAACCTGGTAATTTTATTAGTACGTGGATCAAGTTTATTTAACCCGCCTCCATATGTACCTATCCACATGTTACCCTGTATGTCTTGCACTATTGAAT
>JARLHD010000486.1 GCA_031292435.1 Ignavibacteriaceae bacterium | reverse complement strand
TTGCAATCATGATAAACTCCTTTTTTATGAAGCAAAAGAAAGTAAATTTAATGTATCAAAATATCTTATCTACGGAATTTTAGGCGTGATTTAGTTAATATTGTTAGCATAAATATGGCATTAAATAACAGATTTAATTAATATAATTAACCTCAAAGGCTTTATATGAAAGTAGAAATTAAAAGTGCGCAGTGGCCTGCCAGCCGGGAAATTCAATGTGACTGGATTGTTTTGGGGGACCGTTCATATTTTGTCGGGTTAGGAAGCATTCCCAGGAAGGGATTTTTTTCAGAAGCAACAGAAGTTTATCAATATGTAAAAGTATACGAATCAAAAAGCAAAGGTGAAACCAAAATTCTTTTTGTATTGCCGCAGGTAAATACAATTATTGAGTTCAAATCATAATTGATATTTCATTTCTGGTACTACCCGGTTTTATTTTTAACAGCATTCATTGCGGGACTGGTGGATTCAATCGCGGGAGGAGGGGGAACAATATCATTGCCTGTTATGCTGAGCCTGGGGTTTCCACCTCATATTGCTTTGGGGACAATAAAATTTCAAGCAACATTCGGAAGTTTTACCGCATCATATTATTACGTAAAGAAAAACATTGTAGTCCTTAAAGCATGCATAACGGGGATTATTTTTACGCTGATCGGATCGGCGGTTGGCACGTGGACTGTGCAGCAGGTAAGCAACGATGTTTTGAAATATATCATTCCTGTTCTGCTTATTATCATAATAATTTATTCATTTATTAAAACGAAGATCGGGGAATATGACAAGCCCGCCAGGATGACCGAATTTGTTTTTTATTTCCTTGCGGGACTTATATTAGGATTTTACGATGGATTTTTCGGACCCGGATCAGGTAGCATCTGGGCGATTGCGTTGGTAGCTGGCTTGGGCTATAATCTTACAAAAGCCACGGGTTATACCAAGGTAATGAATTTTACAAGCAACATAGTTTCCTTTGTCATATTTGCAATCGGGGGGTACGTTATTTTTACAGCAGGAATTGTAATGGCGGCGGGACAAATCATCGGTTCCAGAATAGGAGCCGAGCTTGTAATTAAAAGAGGGGCAAAATTTATAAGACCTGTTTTTATATCGATAGTTATCCTGACGACATTGAAAATAATAATTGATAGATTCTTTTAGAATTATCAGAGAGCGAGGGAAATCTTCAGCGCCTGATCGACCTCCAGCATTTTGGATTTACTTAAAGATCCTAATTTTGCAAACAAACGATTAGATTTATCAATTGTTCTTATCTGTCCACAATCGACATAGCTTTCGTTATCCAATCCGCCATCTCCTTGTTCCAGGGATACCATAACCGGAAACATTTTAGTTATATCCTTCATGCTTGAAATGGGGGCGATAATTGAGACAGGACTGAATTTATTACCGGTATCATTCTGGATTATAACTGCAGGTCTGGATTTTCCAATCTCATTTCCGGCAACAGGATCAAGATTAACCAAATAAACGTCGCCTCTGAGAAGCGGATCTACAATTCCGGTTTTACTCGTTATCGGCATATTTCCAGTCCTCATTAGATTTCAGGTAATAATGATAATTGGATCTATAACCTACCTCAAGTTCCTTTACTATTTTCTCTTTTTCCTTTTGTTCGATATAGATTTGAAGTGCCTGCCTGGCAATTTCACTTACAGATAATTTGGTCCGGTTAGAAATCTCGTTGATCTTTTCAGACAAATCAGAATTGATTACAAAACTCAGCCTTTCTTTTTTAGCATGAGTGGAAACTGATGACATAAAAACTCCATCGACAAATTGATATGCAAAATATGTGTAAAAATATGTGTAAATACAAGTGAATAATATAGTGACACATATTGGGTCAATTCAATCCTAATAGGTTGGTGAAAACCCCGAAATTTGGTTTCAAGGAGAGCCACGGGATGGCAAAAAATGAAAAAGTGGAATTATAGAGAGTATAGGGGTGTTTGTTCTTTGAGTTAGTGAAAGTGACAAAAATGATCAAAAACGAAGGGTAGTTGACCAAAAACGAAAAAGTTGAACTACTACTGGTAGGGAGTCATTGTTAATTAAGAAATAATGTTGCAAAGGTTAAAATGTTAGAATCAATAAGAGACCGGGAAGCAGAGGAAATAGGATGCATATCAGGAGGTGGAAGGCGTATGCAAAATACCCACGAGGCATCTGGTAGGCTCATGCCAGGCAGCGAGCCGGCATGTTCCTGCCATCTTTCGGGCAAGTTGACTGCATTTTGTGTGACGAGAT
>JARLHD010000485.1 GCA_031292435.1 Ignavibacteriaceae bacterium | reverse complement strand
ACTCTGCTTGCTGTTGTGCCAAGGAATATATCAGCCAGGAATTTGTGGCCATGTGTGCTCATTGCAATAAGATCACATCCTTCCTTTTTAACCCATTCCACTATTTCCTTTACTGGCTCACCATATGCTAACCGGATTTCAGCCGGTATTAAAGCAGATTGAAACTCACTACGAACTTTCTCTAAATATGCAGTATCCTCTGTTATCTCCGGGCTTATTGCATCCCTGCCAAATATTCGGGCTGCCCAACCATCTGCAACATGCAGTAATACCACATTACTATTTGCCAACTTCGCGAGTTTTTTTACATGTTCTATTATCGCTCTGTCAGTCGGAGTAATATCAAGGGTTACAAGGATCTTTTTATACATATAAGATTCCGTTTATTTTCCTGTCGGATAAAGTTACCAGTAATTTCATTATTATAAAAAGATAAAATGATAATTAAAATTTTCAAAGAATGTTCAACCGCCGGTAATTATATGCCAGGCAGTTACCAATGAATCAGGCAGTCCATATATATCCATTAAAGTAATTAAAATGGCGCTGCCCCATCCGGCGATTAATAGGAACCAGCCGTTTTTCCATTTACCCATATGCTTTTTTGAACTTGTAAATTGTAAAAGTGGAAACATTGCAAATGGAAGCTGCATAGCAAGAACAACCTGGCTTAATGTAAGCAGGTCGTTTACGCTGCTATTTCCGCGTGTACCGATAATAAGGACTGCAGGTATAATTGCTAAAGCCCTGGTTATTAAACGGCGTACCCATGGTTGTAATCTCCAGTGCATGAAGCCTTCCATTACTACCTGCCCGGCAAGAGTTCCTGTTATAGTACTGCTTTGTCCGCTAGCCAGAAGTGCTATTGCAAACAATGTGCTTGCTGCCGCAGTACCTAATAAAGGAGCAAGTGTAAGATAGGCAACTCTAATCCAGTCAGTTTCACCGCCAAATATAACTGTTTTACCTCCCGGCATAATAATACTGTCCTTCCCAAAAAACACCATAGCCGCTAAAACTAAAATAGCTGCATTAACAAAAAATGCAATAGATAGTGCCACTGTTGAGTCGATTGTATTAAACCGGACAGCTTGTTTCATTGAAGCTTCGTCTTTCTGAAGCTTCCTGCTTTGTACAAGGGCAGAATGCAAATACAAATTATGAGGCATTACCGTTGCACCTATTATACCTATAGTAACAAAGAGCATCCCTGTTTTACGGAAACCCGGATTAAAAAAAGCACGGCTCATTTCCAGGAAACCTGGTTGAGTCTGCGGAAGTATAAAGATTTCAATGAAATAGCATACTGCAATTGTAGCAACCAGCAGTAAGACAATTGCCTCAATGGTTCTCATACCATATCTTTGGAGTGCAAGTAAAATCAAAACATCCAGCCCCGTTATTATTACAGCCCAAAGTAATGGAATATGAAACAATAAGTTTAACGCAACTGCACTGCCAAGCACTTCAGCAAGATCGCAGGCACCTATAGCAAGCTCACTTAATAACCAGTTAGGCCAGCGTGTCCAGCGGGGGTACCAATCGCGGCAGCACTGGGCAAGGTCCTTTCCTGTAACAACACCCAGCCGTGCAGAAATAACCTGCATAAATATTGCCATCAAACTTGCAACCCCAACTACCCATAAAAGTCCGTACTTGAACTGAGCTCCACCCTGCAGATCAGTACCCCAATTTCCGGGGTCCATATAACCAACACTAATAAGTAACGCCGGTCCAACAAAAGCTTTCCATTGTTTCCAAAAACCGGATTGCGAGGAGGGGATATTAACACTGCCGTGCATTCCTTCAAGAGAAAGATTAGTTGGCTGACCGGCAGCTATTTTTTTATCATTCTGTTTATTGTTCATAAATAATTTTCCATTTCTGCGGACTTATTAGTATAGCGCAATTAATAGCGCCAGGTTAATCCCACCCAGGGATGCCAATTATCGGCAGCAGAAGTTAATCCAATATATACACCGCCATCGACCCGAAAGTTTTCATTGAACTGGTATGTAAGCCAGGTATCGAATGTACCGACCCAACTCATATTTGAATATGTACTTACATTGCTGAAAAATTCTCCTGAAAGGGATAACCTGCCAAAGACGGAGTGTCCAATGCTTATAGAATTATCAAATTCTGAATGATAACTACTCCCAGCATCGTTTCTATTAAAATGTATTGTGGACTGAAATCCAACATCCCAACCGGGAATATCAAAAGCAAACGGTATACCTAACCCTCCTTCAACAGAACTATTCCCGAATGGATTTTTACCAACAGGTAACGACAGAAATGGTATAAGAGCAAGAGCAAAGAATCCTCTATCGTTACCTATAAGATTAACCTTAAATCGTGGTGTAATGCCAATGAACCCTGCTTTCCTGGAATCAGTACCTGTGTTTTGGTCATTTATTTTATCCCATCTGTATGAAGTGAAAACTAACTGAAAATCAAGGTTACTAAACAGACCAATTTTCAGATTCATTGGCATTAACTCAGTAGATGTAGATCCAATATTATTGTTTTTAGAGGCAGGTTGATTATAAGTCATATTTACCAGATCCATCTCAACCTGAAGATGTCCTGCATCCACAGTAAAGGGGCAATCAGTCTTATCCGGTCTATCGGCATTTAATTCTCTCAGTGATCTTTCCGGAACGGGATGGAACAGAGTGTAACTAATTCCTTCAGTCTTTATATCAGTTGAGTCATTTACGGGTGAACCGATAACCGGCACAGATAAAACCAATAATGTGCAGATAGTGATTTTCGCATTGTAAAATATTCTTATAATAAAAGGGGGCTTGATCATTATTGTAATTTACTTCTTTAATAATTATTCCTGTTTTCAATTTAAGTGAACTTAAATTAATATTCAAGTGACCTTAATCATATTGGCAAATATTATACTGCTGATAAGAACAAAATATTACGGGGGTAATTAAGATAAATTATTTCAACTCAACGAACACATTTTGCGCCAATGTATAACTGATATTCCAGGATTTGCTGCTAATCTCAATTTCCATAGATTTATCAAAGTCTCTTTTTTGTTTAACCGTAATAGGTACTGATAATTTAATACCGAGTTGAGAAATATAATTTAGAAATTTCCTGTCATAATCATTTACCCTGATTACTTTTGCAGTTTCACCTTCATTAAGATCAGAAAGAGGAATATTTTTCTTCAGTTTTGGAATTTTCCCTTTCCTTGATGGTATAGGATCTCCATGCGGATCATATTCCGGGAAATCCAAAATTTCTTCCAGTCTGTTAATAAGGATATCTGAAGAGGAATGCTCCAAATTGTTTGCTTCCTCGTGAACTTTATCCCAGGGTAAACCAACTATCTGGTACAGGAACATTTCCCAAAGTCTATGTCTTCTTACTATTAGTCTGGCATAAGTTTCACCGGATTCAGTTAGAGTAATGCCCTTATATTTTTTATACTTTATCAAACCTTCTTTAGACATTTTCTTAAACATATCAGTCACAGCGGCAGCGGAGATAGAAAGTTTTTCTGCAATAAGATTAGGTCTGATCTCACCATTTACATCTTTATTTTTATAAATAATACTTAGATAATCTTCTTTTGAAATGTTTTGCATTTTTAAGTTTATGTTTTCAAGTAATTTAAGTAAGCTTTAATTTATTATCAAGTGTGATTAACAGGGTTTATCAAAACAACAGCTTGTCGAAATTGTACTAAACACCTTCATCAAATAAAAGAATTAAATATGGGAGCAGGAAATATATTAATTTTATCGCTATTGATTTATGATAACTAATTTTCCCGTATTCAGATTATCCCCCGATTTAATAATATAGATATATACACCGGTTGAGAGTTTATTACTGAATGAATTTTTACCATCCCACGTTATTACTTTTTGACCGTTATAATAACTTAAATTCATGTTAGAAGAATAAACTAACTTCATTGCAACAGTATAAACATTAAATTGCATACCGTTACTAATAAATTGATTAACGGGAATATAGAGTTTAACATTTTTATCATAAATAAAAGGCGAAGGGAATGGATAATTTATTTGTCCCGCCAAACTTTGCCCGGATTGAATTGTACTATTATTGAGAATTTCACCCGTTGTCCAGAATGCTTTTTTATCTGCGGAAAAATTGATATAATAATTTTTAACTATTTCTATAGCGCCATTCATAGGTCGGTCATATAAGCTAAAACTAAATGGAAAAAGCGAATTTGTACTATCTATCGCATCCTGAACATCCGAGTTAGTAAAAATTAATACCAGTGTATCCGCTGAAACCTGGTTTACAATTGAAATATAAATGTTTGAAGCCGGTCCGGTAGATAATTGAAAAGATTCTCCGGAATTAAAATTTACTGTTGAAACAGGGACAACCAAAGGATAGTAGGGCGCATCTTCAAAATATTTACCGGGGATAGCCCTGTAATTAGTAAAATACATCCATAATGCAAAATTATTTAATTCGGCTCCTAATGACGAACCATACTGTTGTATTTCATAGTTAATGGCATCCATAGCCCTCATTTGGGGCATAAGTTCCCATTCTTTTTTTAAAATATCAAAACCGAAACGATCCTTCTGATGTATATTCCATATTCCTAAGGCAAATTCTTCTATTGTACCGGTAACCGCCATGCTGTTTTGTGTATTGGAAAAATATGCTGGCAGATATTGGATATAATCTTTAATTGTGCCGAATACAAAATGCTCCATAGCCGTGGCTGAAAGTTCATAAAAGAATTCATCTCCTGAAAAATACCTGTTTATATAATTCCCGATATTTATTGCATGTTCAAATTCATGAGCGGCTGTTACCCTTGCGGCATTTATCCCGGTAGTATAGAATCCGGTAAAATCGTTGCTTATTACAGTATAGGCTGTAAACCTGCCCGAACCTGGTACGATTTCGGTTTCCGGCACGGTATAACCGTAATCACCCCCTGCATTTGTCAGGTATACATCATATTTATCATCCCCGCCTGCGGAGCTATCCGGCGGCGGCGGTGGATAACCGAGATAGTTTATTTCAAAATTATATACAGAGTCCAATGCATCGGCAAATAATTGTAAATTATATGTAGTCATTTCCACACCGGCAGTATCATAATGTATTCTGAAAAAACCATTGGGTGTTACAAAGCTTGTATCGGTAGCAGGTCTGTCAAGAATGCTTTGTAATATGCTTCTTTGCTGTTTATTAAAATTTTGTAATTGGAATTTTACAGCAATAAATAAGCTTGTGCAGCTTTTTTTATGAGTAGTATCCACATTAAATGTTCGGATAATATTTCTTAATAGGTCAGGCCGCTTTATCCTGACAATGGAATAGTATAATGAATCAAGCTGCCTGTTGCTTAATTGCTGTGCATTAACAGCGGTAATGCTTGATATAATAATAACAAGAAGGAATGCACTTTTAAACAATAATCATGGTCCCTTATAAAACAGAAAATTCATCTCTCAAAAATGATATGTTAATTTAACCATTATATTTCTTCTCGCCTCAAAACTTGCACCACTGAAAAATGCTCCCTTAATCAGATGTGCATGGTCAAGAAGGTTGTTAATATATATTGATGGTTCAAGTGTATGTCCGTCATTAACATAAAAAGTATATCCTGAAGAAAGGTTCAGTATCCATGCAGGTGCTGTGT
>JARLHD010000484.1 GCA_031292435.1 Ignavibacteriaceae bacterium | reverse complement strand
TTGCGTTTAGTTTCATTGTGCATGAGCCAAGGGAAATCATTGAGTGCATAAGGGAAAGGTCTTTATTCTCAAGGCTCTTTATATACCGCATCATTTCTGTTTCGGAATGATATGAATTAAATACCGGGTGCTGAAGATACTTTGTTTCCCTGGTAAATCCAGTTGGTAAATTAATAATTACCTTTTCTCCCAGACTCCTGATTTTATTTTCATCAATGTTCTTATTAACTGCTGAGGCGAAAACCGTTATTATATCTACAATATTTGAAAAGTCGGTGGATTCATTTAACGATATCCCGATTGAACCATCCTTAAAATACCGGAAGTTCATTTCATTCTTTGTAGCATTCTCAACTATTCGCGTAAGTTTTTGAATTGAATTATCGCCCAAATCAAGATGTATGGTATCAAAGTAATTTTTATTCAGCTGCTTATAGCCCAGTTCCTGTAGAGAAATATCAAGCACCTTAGTTAGTTTATGAATTTTACCGGCAATTCTTTTTAATCCATCCGGTCCATGGTATACAGCATACATTCCGGCCATAATTGCTAATAATACTTGTGCAGTACAAATATTACTTGTTGCTTTCTCTCTTCGTATATGTTGTTCCCTTGTTCCAAGTGCCATCCTGTATGCAATATTATTATTTACATCTATGGATGCTCCTATAATACGTCCCGGAATATTTCTTTTATATTCCTCTTTTGTTGAAAAGAATGCTGCATGAGGACCGCCATATCCCATTGGAACGCCGAATCTCTGAGAACTTCCCACAACACAATCTGCACCTATTTCCCCTGGAGGCGTAAGCAGGGTAAGACTTAAAAGATCAGCAGCAGTAACTATATAAACATTATTCTCTTTGGCTTTGATAAAAAGCTCTCTATAATCATAAATTTCTCCTTTATCAGAAGGATATTGAACAAGTATTCCGAAAATATTCTTATTAAAGTCCAATAAATTATGATTACCTATAACTAAATCTATTCCCAGGGGTTTGGATCGTGTTTCCAGAACTTCAATTGTTTGTGGAAAGCATTCTTCTGAAACGAAAAATTGATGTGCATCTTTATCTTTTCTTAATGAATGGAACATTATCATTGCTTCTGCGGCAGAAGTACCCTCATCCAGTAAAGATGCATTAGCAATTTTGAGTCCGGTAAGATCACATATAACAGTTTGGAAATTTATAAGAGCTTCCAATCTTCCCTGAGATATTTCCGCCTGGTATGGAGTATATTGTGTATACCAGCCCGGATTCTCCAAAATATTTCTCTGTATAACTGCAGGAGTTATTGAATTATAATAACCCATTCCTATATACGACTTAAAAACTTTATTCTGTTCAGCAATCTTCTTTAGATTTTCGATAAACCTATATTCTGTAACAGGTTTACTCAATTTGAGAGGTTCTTTTGATTTAATTGAAGATGGGATTGTTTCATCAATTAGCTGATCCAGAGTATCAACACCTATCGTTTTCAGCATTTCATTTATAGCATCTTTTGCAGGCCCGATATGCCTGTCAGCAAATTTATCCGGATGTTCAAAGATATTCATATGGTAAGCTCTTATAATTTATATAATATTCTGATTAGGAAAATAACTTTAGAAAAATAGAATATAAAAATTAAAGAAAATTTACGAGAAAGAGGAATGCAATTAAACGGGTTTAGATTTCTGAGTTAGGACATTCATGGCAGCCTGGGCGGCTTTCTGCTCTGCGCTTTTTTTATTTCTACCGGTTCCAACCCCATAATCAACATTGTTTATTGAAACATTAATAGTAAATATTCTATTATGCTGGGGCCCTTC
>JARLHD010000483.1 GCA_031292435.1 Ignavibacteriaceae bacterium | reverse complement strand
GTAGCTCAAAATAAATGGAAGCGGAAGAGTTTTCATAAGTTCTTAAGACATAAGGAGAGATGGCAGAGTGGTTGAATGCGGCGGTCTTGAAAACCGTTAAGGATGCAAGTCCTTCCGGGGTTCGAATCCCTGTCTCTCCGCGTAGTTTCCCTGACTCTCCGCTAGAGTGATATATAGCCCGAAAACATCGTTTTCGGGCTTTTTTCATATACTCACTTACACTCAATGACACCCTTTTCCACCCAGTTAGGACATTTTTAGGACATTTTTGGGACATTTTTTTATTGGGTAAAAAATAGAAAGAATTTTGGATTTGTTTGTGGAAGCTAAGCTGGGCGTTACCCCAGCTTTGAGCGGATTATTTTATAAAATTGTCGAGGATTTCGACTTCGTTGTGCATGTGGTTTGACTCGTTGTTAGCGTAAGCTTTCTCTGTCTCAATCAATGAGGAATGACCGAGCAGTTCCTTTATGGATTCCAAGGGTGTTTTGTTGCGTACTAGTATTGTAGCATATGTAGCCCTGAATTTATGCAAATAGGATCTCCCACCAATTCCAGCTCTCGTAGCGACATCTTTACATTTTTCAAGTGCTTTTCTTTCTCGAATGGCTGTACCATTCGAAGTGCTGAAAACATATTCTGAGTTCTTATGTTTGAGTATGGTTTCCAATAAATCGAATAACCCCTGACTCATAGGTACTGCCCGCTCTGAGTTACTCGTTTTTAATTTATGTGTATCCTTTGATCGAATGAATACAAGTCTACTTTCGAAATTCACATCATCCCAGGTAAGGTTAATTGCCTCCCCTATCCTCGCACCAGTTAATAATAAACCAAGAAACAGATTTCGATATGGCAATAGAATTTCAACACCGAAGAACTTCTTAAGCTCATCAGGTTTATAATAATCTGGTTTCTTACCTTCAACTTTTAACTGTTTTAAGTGAAGAACTGGGCTTTTAACTAGATGATCTTTACTCACCTGCTCCTGAAAGAAAGCCTTAAGAGTAACTATATATGCATTTGCTGTTTTTGGAGCAACTTTAACAATTTTTATTTTTTTATCCTTAATAATTCTCTTTTCTCTGATAACCTCATTTATAAAACTTGTTCCATGATCGGGTGTAAATCCATCCAGATATTTTATGTTTTCTTTTTCAGCAAAAATTGAAATTTGCTTTATAATATGCTTGTATTTAACGAATGTCTTAGGGCTAAGAGAAGTCTTGGAAATTTCAAATTCTGATAATTCCCCTGCTAACAAGTATCGTTGTTTCCGCAGACCTACTCGAACAAGCTTATTATCGTATCTCTCCTTGCCATAAATAGCCACCAAAGCTTCGGCATCTTCTTTTCTGTTTAATACCTTGCGGATTTTGTTACCTCTGCTATCAACGGTATAAACAAAATATTTCCCGTTTGGTAATTTCTCTATCATGCTTTTACTCCTTCTATGATTAGTCTAGCGAGTTCATTTATAGAAATAAGTTTTTTCTCCCCGAATTTTGTCACCTGTATTTTGCCCTCCCTACATCTCCTGTTGATATACTGATAACTCAGATTAAGATATTCAGCGCACTCCTCTTGTGTGTACATAAATTTCTTTGGATTTTCTTTTAATAATAATTGTACATAGAAATCTTCTGGTGTGAAATTGTTAGGGGATAATGAGCCAGTTATATCGGTTGCATCTTCCGAAACAGGCCGAACTCCTTTTTTAGAAAGTCTCCTAGGCTCATAAGTATCAAAATTGACTATTTGGCTCATGCCCTATCCCCTGTTTCTTATAGAATGGAAGCGAACTAACTCCTGGTAAGGGATTTTTTTCCGTTTACCGATCTCGATAAACCCAATAATTCCGTTTGCTACAAGCTTATATACAGCATCCTTACCCAAGCAGAGTACTCTTGCTTCAGCATTGATAGAATATAGTTTTAGATGATTTGTTCCCATGATTTAATAGAGAGCCAGCCTCATCAGCTGACTCTTTTTCTTATACCTATTTATTACCATTCGAAATGGGCTCGTACCCACTCATCGCTTGGTAATGGATTATATTTTACTGTTGTTTGGTTAATCGTATTTATAATTGACAGCATATCGTTTAATGTTACTATTTCATATGCTGTAACCTCCCAAGCGTCCCTTCCTCCCCCAACTTTCCACAAACCAAAGCATATGTTTTGATTCTGCATTTCTTTTACGAACCCATCAGCATCAATTTTTGTAGTAAATGAACAATGTATTCTTATTGCACGCCTGCTGTTGGGGGACCCCTTCATAACAAGACTCTCAAGATATAATCTTCTAAGACCTCGTTCAGAATGTAAAAGATCCCATTCAATTTGGGTTATAAATATTATGTCTCCTTTGCCACAATCAGGACAATGGGCATATTCCGATAACCCCTCATCCTCAAAAAATTCATAGCATCTATTGCATAGTTTCAAGATATCGTAATCCATATTAACTCCAATTTATTCTTATTGTAAAAATTTTTAATTAAGGCTGGTCTTTCGACCAGCCTATTGTTACGCACTATTCTTACTTACCCGAACTATCTGAATCCTGTTCTTCTGGCGGGAAGATCAACTTCTCGATTTCTCCTTCCCCAGGCCATTCCTGTAGAGTAAAAGTAATCGCCTTATATAGAGGCCCTTTAAGATTATGTGAACATAATATGAACGTTTCGGGGTCGACTTCATCTAAGAATTCTGCCAATTTTTCATTGAACTCTTTGATGTTTTCTTCGGTGACAGTACGAGATCCTTTTTGAAGCGAAAGAAGTAAGTCCTGATGCTCTTTTTTATTACCTAGGATTACTTCATTTAAGGTGGCCAACAACCGACCTTCAATTGACCAACGGTTGCGAGCTATGTAAGAATTTGACATTGATTTATTCATAGTTTGGTCTTTCTTACTAGTCTTCATATTGGATCCAGCCATGGTTTTAAGCTCTTTCATCTTAATCCATTTCTGTTCATTAAGCAGGATGAGTTCATTTTTAATCCATTCTTTTTCTGCGTTTAATATGACACGATCTTCTTCGCTTAAAATGGACTTTTTCTTACCTAAAACACTGATTTTGTTCATTATTCTACCGTTTGACTTAAGTGCTTTTTGGATTTCCTTTTTACGCGTTTTCAGCCTCGTAGAATTTTTTTTGATTTGAGATATTTCCCCATGAGTATTATGCATTCTTTTTGTTAGCTCTTTCGACATAATAAAGAGATCAGTTACAGTTAGTTCTTTCTTGGGAGTTGCATTGTCTTCAGACTTCTGAGTCTGAGCTTCTGTTTTGGTCTCATCGACCGTTTCTTTGGAATTATCGGTCTTGCTGCCTTCTGGACCAGTTTCGCCCGTACTTCCTTTGATCTCGTCTTCCATTTTTTATATCCTTACTTATTAAAACAAATTGTGAATTATTTGTAAGCTTACAGCTGTAAAGCTAAGGTTAGGAATTCGAGCGGTCTATATTGAAAGTGCCGAGCAATGGGTCTACTTTGCTCGAAAGATTGTTGTTCTTGAGTGGTGGTTAGGTTGTTTTGTGGTTAGTTACGGCAATGGATCGGACATTATTTCTTTTAATTCGGGAACATTTATGAACACTTCAATTTTATCTTTATGATTAAAGATGTTCCCCGTAGCAGAAAAAGTAAAATATTCTTCGATGAATTCTTTTAGGAGTGCCTCTTCTTTCTTAAGGTCACTTATTGCACTACTAATGGTCTTTCTATCTGATTCTAGGCTATCGTGTTCAGATAAAATATTGTTCTTTGCAGATCCCTTGTTTTCTTTAATCTTTGTTTTTTTACCTAGGTACCTATCTGCAAATATTCTTACTCCACTTGAATCCAGTGGCTTTCTATTTTCTTGTGAATTCAAAATAATCACGCATAAATAGAGTACCCCTATTTTATCAGCCGAAATATGTTTATCATTAAAATGTATATTCCATGATTTATCTCCCCTTTCAAATATAATTTGGGGTAGCAGTTTTTTTTGTTCATCTGTTTTAGCTGAAATACTGTTTACTAAATAACTTAAATAATACCAGAACCCAGCATTATCTTTTAAGTCAGCATATTTAATTTCACTTAGTTCACTTATTGCCTTACATAGTGTCTCTAACGATTCTGCTTTGGGGATTAGCTCTTTTAATAAATTGTTATTAAAACTTCCTAAAATTCTTTTGTTGTCATTATAAGTACCGTTCTCTATAAGTAATCCAAGAAATATTGCCGTTAAAGATTTCTCATACGCCCTGTTATCTGGCATTTCCATGTCTTTATAATAATAGAAATATTGTGGTTTGACATATCTAATTGCCTGGACAATCCTATAATGGCTTTCCTCTAGTTCTTCTAATTTATCGTATAAATATTTATAGTCATCCGTCTTCTCTAATTGGTCAAAATGGAACACGGCAATTGACTCCTCCTTATTTGCAATTTCTTTTAATGCTCCGGGTAAATAATAATATCGATGCTTCAAGTTAATAAGCATTTTTGCGATTACTCTTTTTATTACGAATATATCCTTTCCGTAAATATGAATTTTTCTAATTTTTCGGCGGCGGAATTCAAATATCCAATCAATTATTTCTTTACTGAAATAGTTAAGAATCTCTTCATTCAAGAAGCTGCTTTCCTCTCTTTCTTGTTTAATTACTTGTGGTTTGATGTTCTCTAGTTTTTTCTTGATTTGAAAGTATTTTCTGTGATCAATAAAAATATATCCCTTGGGGCTTATACCTTTTAACGATATTTTGTCTGAAAATAATTTGACATTATGGCTAGAAAGCATTTTCATCAGAGTAAACGATTTCGGTTTGCAATATGGAAGATAAAACAAAAAAGAATCCTTATTCTCTTTAATCTCTATAAAATAATCATCCAGTTCTTTTGAGGAAGTAACAGAGTAAATTGATAAGTTTCTGATAAATTTTTCAATAATATTTTGATTATTCTTATCTCCCAATTCATCTATATCTGGAAATTTATCTTTTATTTCACAAGTTATTTTCTTCTCTTCTCCATGATAAGTAGTAAAATCTGCTGAGTACTTTTCAAAACAGCTATAGTAAACAGATTTGTCAATGTTTCCTGTTGTCGAGGGCCAGCATATTGACCAGTCAGGTTCAAAAGGTTTGACCACCTAAAAACTACTTTTAGCGTTTTCAAAGTTAACTATTTTTTTTGTTTTCCCGCATCAAAAGTTGGGTTCTTTTTCCTCCTGTATGATTCTCC
>JARLHD010000482.1 GCA_031292435.1 Ignavibacteriaceae bacterium | reverse complement strand
TTTGTTGACATGAATAAGCATTACAAACTTGGTATGAAAATGATGCATCTCACTGCCTTAATAGAAGTTGCCTTGGGTTTAGTCGATGAGGAGAAGCAATTTTTTCATTGAGTTATTTTCATTTCGCCAGTAATAACTGCCTGATCGTCGCTTGACGAATTGCGGAGATTATATTTGGGGTCTTCAATAAGGCGTAACCTTTAACAATGAGTAGCCACTTGGGGTTGAATTTGTAGTTGATTGTGGTTACTCAACGTTATGGTTAAGAATCGGACTCTGGCTTCCATCGTTACGTGGCTCAAGCACTATGGCCATAGACTGATTTGGGGAACCAAGGTTGAACGGGGGAACTAGAAAACGTAAGGGATCGAGGTCTTTAACATGAACATACTAAGATCTTGGAGGCTATATGTGTGAAGGTTACATTTGTTGAACGTCAATATGAGAACAAAGTTTTTCCCAAAGGTCAATTTAGGCAATTCGCTTTAAAATTAGCTCGGTTTTGTAATTTATCAATAACCGTCCTTTTTATTTTAATACACCGAAAAGGTGATGATTTTGAGACAAGTACGATATCTACAGTTGACGACCTAATGAATATTTGTGAGATCGGCAAGACGATTAGCTGTCTTGCCTTCCATTCGAGTTTTAATATTATAAAGTTTAGACTTCAGTTGTACTCGAACGCTTTGAATATTACGTACAATATTAAGGGTGATCTAGAAAATGCTAAGCACATCATATTCTTGACAGAGAATATTTTGGAGCTTACAAGACTCAGCGAACAAGGGACTGGCGAATTGCCCTTAGATAACAGCCGTCACAAGAAGGACATTATAGAAACAGTACGATCCATCGAACCTTCTGTGGAGGAAATAATAGTTAGAGTCGGTCGCTGCCAAAGTGACGAGGCAACTAATAAACAGGAATTTCTTGAAATTGAAGATTCATTATTCGACCTTATGAAACAGGTTTATGATAGGGTAACCGAAAATTCGGTTGGATCATTCGATAATTATTTTAATCAGGTGATCAGGTCGCGCTGCCAAGAGCGTATAGATGATTATTAAAATAATTGGTGCAAAAAATTCTAAAGCACTATACCCAGAAAGCTAATTCTCGATAAAGCAAGAGAAAGAGGGTAACGCATAATGAGTACAGACGTTACACATCAATACGAAAACAAAGTCTTTCTCAAAGGCCAATTTAAGCAATTTGCTCTAAAATTATGTCGATTCCTCAATATATTACCATCGGATGGTTACGCTTTCTTACGTCAAAAGAATCAAGAATTCGAGATAAGCACAAAAGTCACCGTTGATGAATTAGAAAACATCTGTGAGATTGGAACTACGGTTAGTCGTCTGGATTTTCATTATAATTGTAATATTATTAAGTTAAGCTGTAAGTCATGCTCGAATGCATTGAATGTTTTGTACGTAATAAATGGTAATATGAAATATTCCGAAAAACTCATATTTTTTGTAGAGAATATACTGGAAATTACAAGACTTAATGAAGAAATAAGCAAGTTGAGCGATAGTCATTGTCAGGATACTCCAGACATCTCTACTGTAAAAGAATCTAAAGTTGTCACAGAACCAAGTGGGCAGACTCAAATCATAGAAGCAGTACGTTCTATTGAACCTTCAGTTGAGGGAGTTATAGTTAGATTTGGGGGCAAGGGAGCTAACGAAAGTAAAGACGCAATTAATAAACGGCAATTTCTCGAAATTGATAAACCAGTATTTAAACTTATGAAACGGGTTTATGAAAGAGAAACTGAAAATACTGTGGGATGGACATTCGAAAAGTATTTTCATCAAGTGATCCAGGCACATTGCCAAGAGATTACGGGTTATAATCAATAAGGAATGTGATTAGCAACATTCCTGATACGTTGATCCGTTTTTGCAAGGAAAGGCAGGATCAATTGAACCCCGTCGCGGGTTCTTTTTTTGTGCGTGACATTGCGCTTAGTTAATGCTAGGTCCTGTAATTTACCTAATATATTATATTAGCAGGAATATTAGGAACAATGTGGAAAGTAGTTTATGGACAAAGAATGCGAAGGTGACATTGGCGACATTCCTATCCTAAATAGAAGTAAAATTGAATTTAATAATGTTAATAAGGTGGTGGTATCCAAATGCTTATGCCTATTGAAGCGACATTATTATTTGAAGTTTACAGCATTCCTGTAATTATTGTTATGTGGGTTATCAAAAAAATCCACAACATTGACAAGAATCTAAAGATTATTGCCGATGCCCAGAGATATCATAAAGTAGAATAGGATATATTACTTTAAAGCACTATCACTGTTGTTTCGAAAAGATATTTTCTTTAGAGTTTGGATTAGGAAATAAGTGTTTCAATCTATGGACGAAAAGGAAAATAGAGAATCATGATAAATTGTGCTGTTGGGGTTTCAATTAATGCAGATCAGTAGGAATATACGCAATAGAGGCATTAACATTTTCAAATTAGGCGAATGCAAATGAAAATATAAATGTTAGTTAGAATATTATATAATTACCATAACGGTTGTCGGGGGTTGTCTAAAATAGATAGAAGCTAAATGCGTCACCGTCAGAGGTTTTCTAAAGTGGGCTTGATAATAATGCATTATATCTATATGGAGGGGATTGTGATTAAAGGTAGAAAGAAGAGAATTATAATCTTAGTATTAATTTTTGTATCGATACTAATAGTCCTTTGGTCAACAGGCTTAATCGGATTATGGGAGAACGGTATTTCTTACATCGCT
>JARLHD010000481.1 GCA_031292435.1 Ignavibacteriaceae bacterium | reverse complement strand
TTATCAGGTACCTGTAGATTCAAAGGTTATTATGGAAGTATACAACATAGCCGGACAGAAAGTTATGGAATTAGTTAATCAGCAGATGTCAGCTGGTTATTATACAGTAAATTTCGGTAGTTCCAGATTAGCATCGGGAGTTTATATTTATCGCTTAGCAGCTAGTGACATAGCTACAGGAAAGAATTTCTCTTCAATTAAGAAAATGTTACTTCTTAAGTAATTTATTCGAATCCTTCAACAAAAAAAAGAGGTTGTCTCATTCTGGCAACCTCTTTTTTTATTGGCAATGTTGCAAATGTAATCCCTGCCTAAATTACCATAATTTGAATAACCTAACTAATATATATTATCTATATCAATTAGTATTACTGTTTTTTCCACCTTATTACTTAGCGTTAATTTTGTAAATTGCATGAATTAATTTACTTATTTATGAAAAATAATAACTCCGATAAAAGAATAATTATTAAAGGCGCTCGGGAGCATAATCTCAAGAATATCGATTTGGAAATTCCCCGCAATAGTCTTATCGTATTTACTGGGGTAAGTGGAAGCGGAAAATCTTCTCTGGTTTTCGATACTATTTATGCAGAAGGTCAGCGTAGGTATGTTGAGTCTCTTTCTTCATACGCTAGGCAGTTTCTTGAAAGAATGAATAAGCCTGATGTCGATTATATTCAGGGAATTAGCCCCGCTGTAGCAATCGAACAAAAAACTGGTTCTAGGAATCCTCGTTCTACTGTTGGTACAACAACTGAAATCTATGATTATTTAAGATTACTCTTTGCTCGGATAGGAAGAACTATTTGTTTTCAGTGCGGTAAAGAAGTGAAAAAAGCGTCCACAGCAACCGTCACTGAATGGCTTGAGGAACAGCCTGAAGAAGCAAAATTTTATCTTACTTTCCCCGTCCACGATCATCCTGGAAAATCTGTTAAGGAAGAAATTGAACTCCTAAAAAAAAGAGGCTTCTTCAGATTTTTTTATAATAAAATATTTGTCGACCTTAATGAAGTCTCTATAGTTCCTAAAAAGAAGGATACAGTAAGAGTCGTTGTTGAAAGATTTAAAGTTCAGAAAGGGGCAATGAGGGAAAAACTCTCTGATTCTATCGAAGTGACATTTAAAGAAGGGGAGAACCGTCTTATTATTATTAACTCCGATACTTCAGAGGAAATGGAGTTCAATAAATTTTATGAGTGTTGTGGCATCAGGTACGAAGAACCCGAGCCAAGATTCTTTTCCTTTAATAACCCCTTCGGCGCCTGTCCTGTTTGCCAGGGATTCAGCAAAACAATCGGCGTTGATATGAATCTTGTTGTTCCTAACCCTAATTTATCTATTGCTGACGGGGCTATTGCTCCATTTCGATCTCCGAAATATAGTGTCCATCTAAAGGATCTGGTTCAGGAGGCTAGAAAATATAATGTGCCTATACATATTCCATTTAAAGATTTATCCTCGGCACAATCCGATCTTATCCAAGCAGGGTTTGGTGACTATATCGGAATAGATAAATTCTTCCGCCAGCTTGAAAACAAAACCTATAAACTGCATATCAGGGTCCTCCTTAGCAGGTATAGGGGATATACAACTTGTACTGCCTGTAAAGGAACACGTTTAAGAAGGGAAGCATTACAGGTAAAAATAAATGGCAATTCTATTTATGATGTTGTTAAACTCCCTATTTCCTACTCTCTTCCATTTTTTAAAGAACTAGACTTAACTGCTTATGAAATTTTAGTCGCTGAGCGTATTCTTAAAGAAATAATTAAAAGATTAACCTTTCTGAATAATGTCGGAATTGGATACCTTACTTTGGAGAGGTTAAGTAGTACTCTTTCTGGTGGTGAAACTCAAAGAATAAATCTTGCTACATCATTAGGTTCATCTCTTGTCGGTACTCTATATGTTCTTGATGAACCTAGTATTGGCCTGCACCCTCGCGATAATCATAAACTTATTACTCTATTAAAAAATTTAAGAGATATCGGTAATACTGTCCTTGTGGTAGAACATGATCCCGAAATGATGAAAGCATCCGATATCCTTATTGATATGGGTCCTAAAGCAGGTAAACAGGGAGGCGAGATTATCGCTAAGGGTACGTATGATGAAGTAGCAAATAATCCTAAATCTCTGACTGGGAAGTATCTGTCTGGAATTAAATTCATTCCGGTACCTCAAAAAAGAAATACAAAACGTACTAGGGAAATTAAAATAATTGGTGCATCTGAAAATAATCTGAAGAATATTGATGTATCTATACCGATGAATAAATTCGTGTGTATAACTGGTGTAAGCGGCTCCGGCAAAAGCACTCTTATTCATGATATTTTATACGGGGGAATTGCGAAATATATGGGCATGGCTCCCCCCAAAATTGGAAGGTATAATGAAATTATTGGGGCTGACTATATAGATGAAATTCAAATTGTCGACCAGACTCCTATCGGTAAATCTCCTCGGTCTAATCCAATAAGCTATATAAAAGCCTTTGAACTGATAAGAGAATTATTTGCTTCTACTCATCAGGCAAAAGCAAGAGGATATAAACCGGGATTTTTCTCATTTAATGTGCCCGGCGGAAGATGTGAAACCTGCCAGGGCGATGGCTTTATTAAAGTCGAAATGCAGTTTCTTGCTGACTTGTTTCTTGAATGTGAAGATTGTAATGGCACTCGTTTTAAAAAAGAGATCAGGGAAATTACTTATCGAGGTAAAAATCTCGTCGATGTCCTTGATATGACTGTCGATGAAGCAGTAGAATATTTCAGTGGAAATGATAAAATAGTAAAATTCCTGAATGTCCTTTGCGATGTTGGGTTGGGTTATATTAAATTAGGGCAGCCTTCAAATACATTATCAGGTGGTGAAGCCCAGCGCATTAAATTAGCTTCACATCTTACATCCCAAAGTGAAAGGCGGCATACATTGTTTATTTTCGATGAGCCAACTACAGGCCTTCATTTTGATGATATTTCAAAACTCCTTAGTTGCTTTAACCTTCTTATTGAAAAAAATAATTCTGTGGTAATTATCGAACATAATCTTGATGTGATTAAATGTGCCGATTATATAATTGATTTGGGTCCTGATGCAGGTGAAAATGGGGGAACTGTTGTTGCTGTCGGAACTCCTGAAGATATTAGCGAAAATGAAAATTCATGGACAGGTAAGTTCTTAAAAGAATCCCTTAAAGCTCATTCAGTGAACTTTCATCAATAAGAAACCCTTCTGCAAGATCCGAATTCAACTCGGATATAAATCTTGACGGCTTGGATAATGTTATTCCTGCCTGTCTGTCAAATAGGTTCATTGGGAATGTAATATATAGATTCTGTTTTGCCCTTGTCACCGAAACATACATTAGTCTTCTCTCTTCTTCCAGAAGCTCAGTCGATTCAGCCGATCTGCTTGAAGGGAAATATCCGTCTACAGCGTGAATTACAAATACTGAATGCCATTCTAATCCCTTTGCAGAATGAATTGTTGAAAGTGTCAGAAATTCTGACTCTTTTGTCGGTGCTTCAATATCTACTACACTATCAATTATGGGCTCAATTGCCATATCCGCTAACAATACATCTAGCGATTTATAGTTTTCAGAAATATTCTGGAATATTTCGAAATCTTTATTCCTTTTGTTATAATCATCATATAGTGTCTTAAATATCGGATTGTAATATTCAAGAACCTGTTGAAGCTTTTCGCTGGGTAGGGCTTTTGATGTATGTATGTTATATAAAAGATTAAATAACCCCTGAAGCCTCTCGTTCTTAAATGCCGGTTGTGAATCGGGGTTAGCCTTAATAGTTAACTTAGCTGTGGAAAGTTCATCCATTATTCTTTGCGCTGTCCTCGGACCAATTCCTTCATGAAGCAAAAGAACCCTGTACCAGCTTACTACATCTTTTGGATTTGCCGCAATCCTTAGAAATGCAAGTATATCTTTTATATGTGCCGTCTCTATGAATTTCATGCCGCCGAATTTCTGAAATGGGATATTTGCTTTTGCAAGTTCAATTTCAAGATCGAATGAATGAAATGATGATCTGAATAAAACAGCAATATCCTTTAATGCTATTCCTTCTTCATGTAGCTCCAGTATTTTGTCAACAACGAATTTAGATTGGAAGTTTTCTGTACTGGCGGCAATAATATTGGGAAGTACTCCGCCGGTTTTTCTCGTATATAATGTCTTTGTGTATTTTTCTACTGCTGCTATATTAATTTGATTTGCAAAATCTAATATGTCCTGCGTGCTTCGGTAGTTTTCTTCCAACTTTATTATCTTAACATTATTAAAGAGTTTGGGAAACTCAATAATATTCTTGAAATCGGCCCCGCGGAATGAATAGATTGATTGCGAATCGTCCCCAACAACCATTACATTATTATTCACTTGGGTTAATGCCTTTACAATTTCAGCTTGTAAATGATTGGTATCCTGGTATTCATCTACCATTACAAATTTTATTGAACTTAAGAACGATTTCGCTGCAGAACTGAGTTCAACCAGAAATTTCCTTAAAAATACAAGTAGCTCATCATAATCTAAAAGATTATTCTTCCTTTTATAATCCACAAATATTTTCTGAATGCCGAGAATTTTCTCTAACTGTTCTATAAAATGAGGGTAATTTTCTTCAATTAAATCTTCAACCCTTTTTCCTGTATTAACACTTAAACTGAAGACCTTATTCAATGTCTGTTTGTTTGGAAATCTTTTTTCCTTTGATACAAATCCCGCTTGAGTCCTTATTAGATTAATTACATCTTCAGTATCCCCTTGATCCATAATGGTAAAAGATGATTCAAGTCCTGCTGCTTTTGCATATCTCCTTAACGTAATATTTGCAAATGAATGGAATGTCCCCCCTAATATTTTCGAACATCTGTTATCTAATAAAACTGATGCTCGGTTCATCATTTCACTGGCTGCCTTGCGGGTAAAGGTAAGGAGTAATATCGACTTTGGATCATACCCAGTTTCTACAAGTCTTGCTACTCGGTATACAAGTGTCCTTGTCTTCCCGGTACCGGCGCCCGCAATTATTAAATAAGCTCCTTCAACTGCGGAAACAGCCTCATATTGAGCTGGATTCAGTTCTTCTTTATAATTAATAACAAAACGGGCTTCGTCAATTTGTGGTTTATCAAAGCCCGTAATACCTATTCTCTTTAAAGTATATTTCTTTTGGATCATTTATTCGAACGCTTTTGGCTTCCCTAATATTTCTGAAATAATAATATAATCTTTTAACGATTCTGGCTTTTGCAATTTGATTCTGATACTTTTATTAAACCAGTCTGAACTATATTCTCTCTTATTTAATTGTTTTTCAAATTCTTTTGCTCTTTCCTCGGTTAAATCTCTTTTGACTTCTGTTTCTGGCGTTGTAACATTCTCGATTTTAATTGGAGCAGATGATTTAACAGGAATTTCTTTCTTAAAAAGATTCTCGATCTCTTTTGTAATGTCAAAGTTATCTTCTCCAAATGATTCAGTTTGTTTATCATTATCTCTGTTGTATGTCTGAGGTAATGGTTCCTGTGGTACGGGTTTATTCCCCGCCTTCTTCTTTTTGCCGAATATCGAGTTAAGAAAAGCAGCTATTATTATAAAATAGAAAAGGTATTGAATGAAATTATCCATTATTGATTCTCTTTCTTCTGCTCCGGTTTAGCAATTGAGCTTCTCATATCAGTATCCGCCTGCACATTCTTCATTTTATAATAATCCATAATTCCTAAGTTACCGTTTCTGAATGCTTCTGCCATTGCTTTTGGTACTTCTGCCTCGGCTTCAACAACTTTTGCTCTCATAGCTGAAACATTTGCTACGTTTTCTTGTTCGGTCGCAACTGCAGCGGCTCTTCTCTCTTCTGCCTTTGCTCTAGCTATCTTAAGGTCAGCTTCTGCCTGATCCGTTTGTAATTTTGCCCCTATATTTGTACCTACATCTACGTCTGCTATATCTATAGATAAGATCTCAAAAGCTGTTCCTGAATCAAGTCCTTTTGCTAAAACGCTTTTGGAGATCCTGTCTGGGTTTTCAAGAACATGTTTATGACTGTCACTCGCTCCTATAGTTGAAACAATTCCTTCGCCAACTCTTGCAAGTATTGTGGCTTCTCCCGCACCACCTACTAACCTGTCAATATTAGCTCTTACTGTTATTCTGGCAATCGCTTTTAACTGTATGCCGTCTTTTGCTACACCTGCTACCAATGGTGTTTCAATTACTTTCGGTATTACCGACATCTTAACTGCCTCCAGTACATCTCGTCCTGCTAAATCTATTGCTGTAGCGCGCTCAAAAGTTAAACCGAGGTTGGCCTTATCAGCAGAAATTAAAGCATTTGTAACTTTATTTACATTTCCACCTGCTAGATAATGTGCTTCAAGTTTTGCCTGGTCAATTTTAATTCCTGCTTTTGTTGCTGTAATCATACATCTTACAATTACAAATGGCGGAACTTTTCGTAGTCGCATGCCTACCAGATCTTTGAATATCTTCATCCTTACACCCGAAAAATAAGCGGTAACAAATAATCCGATGGGGACGAAATATAAAAACATTATCAAAATAAAGACTGCTACAATTATTACTAATACTGATAGCCCTGTCAAAGCTTCCATTAATATCTCCTTTAAATAATGTTCTAATTTAACTATTATTTTGAGCTTTAAGCAAATAAACAATCTATTCTATCATTATTTATAGATTCAATATTTTGTTAACTTTGTTTCTTGAAACCCTTGGTTTTGTCACTTTGTGTGATATAAAAACACTAATTAGTCAAGGCATTAAAAAACAGTTGAATTTAAGCTTTTTCATAGATATAATTAGACCGAAACATTAATTCAGATTAAAAGTATAAACTGAAAGCTTAAAAATAATGAGTAAAATATATCCCATCTGGTTGAACCATCTTATTGAACCCCTAAGTTCATTGAAATGTTTATAAGTAAGAGGGAAAGGTTTTACTAAAAAAAGGATAATAATATGGATGGAAATTTTTCAGATAGACTCCAGGATGTAATTAGACTTAGTAGGGAAGAAGCTCTCAGGCTAGGTCATGATTACATTGGCACAGAACATCTCCTGCTGGGTATTATCAGAGAAGGTCAGGGTGTTGCGGTAAGAATTTTAAGAAATTTAGACTGTGATCTTATAAAACTTAAGAAGGCTATTGAAGATACAGTTAGAACTTCCGGAGGCACACTAACAATAGGAAATATTCCTCTTACAAAACAAGCTGAAAAAGTATTAAAGATAACTCAAATTGAATCAAAAATTTATAAAGCCGATGTTATTGGTACTGAGCATCTTCTCCTTTCTCTTTTAAGAGATGAGGATAATATCGCTACCCAGATCCTTCATCAGTTTAATGTAAGTTATGATTCATCAAGGGCTGAACTTAATTCTATGCTTAGCAGTAGGAGTACTAAAGATTCTCCGGGTGGGTCTGTTCCTCCTCCTGATAAAAAACTTGATCGTACTAAAACACCTGTCCTCGATAACTTCGGCAGGGATTTAACTAAACTTGCCATTGAAGATAAACTAGATCCCGTTGTTGGCAGGGAAAAAGAAATTGAAAGAGTTGCCCAGATTCTCTCAAGAAGGAAAAAAAATAATCCTGTTTTAATAGGCGAACCTGGCGTAGGCAAAACAGCAATCGCCGAAGGACTTGCCTTAAGAATTGTTCAGAAAAAAGTACCGCGTAGTCTTCAGGATAAAAGAGTGGTTACTCTTGACCTCGCAGGGTTGGTGGCTGGTACTAAATATCGCGGTCAGTTCGAAGAAAGAATGAAAGCTCTTATGAATGAGCTTGAAAAAGCTAGGGATGTTATTCTCTTCATCGATGAATTACACACAATCGTCGGTGCTGGAGGTGCTTCAGGTTCCTTGGATGCTTCTAACATGTTCAAGCCTGCTCTGTCTCGTGGTGATATTCAGTGTATCGGTGCTACTACTCTCGATGAATATAGAAAATATATCGAAACTGATGGAGCACTCGATAGACGGTTCCAGAAGGTTATGGTTGAACCGCCTAGTTATGAAGAAACTATTCAGATTCTGAATAATATTAAATTCAAATATGAAGAACATCATCATGTAAAATATTCTAAAGATGCCATTGATTCAGCCGTTAAATTAAGTAATCGTTACATTACTGATAGGCACCTTCCGGATAAAGCTATAGATGTTCTTGACGAAGCAGGCTCAAGAGTACATATGGGCAACTTTGAGGTTCCTCAGGAAGTTCTTGACCTTGAAGCTGATATCGAAAAGGTTAAGGTTGAAAAGGCTTCCGTAGTCAAAAAACAGGATTACGAGGAAGCTGCAAGATTAAGAGATAAGGAAAGAAATCTTCAATCTGATCTTGAAATTGCAAAACGTGATTGGGAAACTAAAACGAAAGATTTGGTTCATGATGTTACTGAAGATGATATCGCTACTGTTGTAGCTATGATGACAGGTATCCCAGTCAATCGGGTAGCACAAACTGAATCTGAAAAACTCCTCAATATGGAAACCTCTCTTAAACAGCACATTGTGGGTCAGGACGATGCTGTATCCAAATTGACAAAAGCTATTCGAAGAACTAGAGCAGGCTTAAAAAATCCTAACCGCCCCATCGGAAGTTTCGTTTTCTTAGGACCTACCGGGGTTGGGAAAACCGAACTTTGCAAAGTGCTCGCCCGCTATCTGTTTGATTCTGAAAACGCTCTGATCAGAATCGATATGAGTGAGTATATGGCAAAATTCTCCCTATCAAGATTAGTTGGTGCTCCTCCAGGATATGTCGGATATGAAGAAGGAGGTCAGCTTACTGAGAAAGTAAGAAGAAGACCCTATTCTGTTGTGCTTTTCGATGAAATAGAAAAAGCTCATCCTGATATATTTAGTATTCTCCTGCAGGTTCTTGATGATGGTCAATTGACCGATAGTCTTGGCAGGAAAGTTGATTTCAAGAATACTATTATCATAATGACATCAAATATTGGTGCACGTGATATTAAAAACATTGGCTCTTTTGGCTTCGGTGGTGAATCTTCATCTGATCAATACTCTAGCCTCAAATCTACCGTGGAAGATGCATTGCATAAATTGTTCAATCCCGAATTCCTTAATCGTCTTGACGAAACCATTGTTTTTAGGAATCTTGATCGTGATGATATCTTAAAGATTATTGAAATTGAATTGAGAGATCTTCTTAATAATATTCATGAAAGTAAAATGGCTATTCATCTCGACGACTCCGCTAAAAACTTTCTTGTTGATAAAGGGTTCGATCAGAAGTATGGTGCTAGGCCGTTAAGAAGAGCAATACAGAGATTTGTCGAAGATCCATTGGCAGAAGAGATTTTAAGAGGAACTTTTAAGGAGGGAAGCAGCATAATTGTTAAACATGTTGAAAATACTGAAGAAATGATTTTTATTGCTGAGGATCCTGATTCGCATATAGAAAAGGAAAAAACCGATTCCAGCGAAGTTTAATCGCTAATTCTCCACACTCTCTTTAAGGGCTGTCAGTTTTGACAGCCCTTTTTAATTTCCCACTAATTATACCTGAGTGGTGTGCATTACGCCCGTATAACATTTACTTCCAAAACCATATCTTTTTATTTAAATTTGAACTGAAAAATTATGAGGTAATACTATGCTTTTAAGTAGCCCTGAAATAAATGTAAAGTTAAATAAACTTGTTGACTGGAAATTGAATAATCAAAGCATTGAAAAAGAATTTAATCTGAAGGATTTTAAAACTGTACTGGTCTTTGTTAATAAAGTGGGAGAATCTGCAGAGACTATGGATCATCATCCAGATATTTTTATCCATTCCTGGAATAAGGTTAGATTTACTATTTCTACCCATAGTGAAGGAGGTCTGACGGATAAGGATTTTAAACTCGCTGAGAAAATTGAATCTCTTTCTAAATAAATCTATTAACAAAAATATTTCAATAAATATGAAACTACTAACATTTATTATCCTCTATTCTTCAATTATCTACTGCCAGATAAATTATGATGATTACTTTCTTAATAAAACATTAAGATTGGATTATTACCATACGGGTGATAAAACTCATGACTCCTATTCTTTTGACGAAATGAAAGAAGAACCTTTCTGGGGGGGATCTCATAAGAACTTGATTGATATATTTAATGTTGGCGCATATAAAATGGTTGTTCTTGATGACTCTACAAAAAAGGAAATTTATACTCGTACTTATTCTACCCTCTTTCATGAATGGCAAACCACGGATGAATCAGCAATTACAACCAAAACTTTCAGTGAATCAGTCGTTTTCCCCTTCCCGCGTAATAAAGTCGATGTTGAATTTTATGGCAGGGATAAAAAAAATAATTATATTCATAAATTTGAATATAAAGTTGATCCAAAAGATTATTTCATTAAGAAAGAGCGAAAACTTGAGTACCCGTCTTTTAAAGTATATTATTCGGGTGATCCGGCTGTAAAAGTTGATATAGTTATTTTACCCGAAGGCTATACCAAGGAAGAAATGAATATGTTCAGAAATGATTGTAAAAAGTTTGCTGATTATTTGTTCAATACAGATCCTTATAAGCAAAACAAAGATAAGTTTAATATTTGGGGAGTAGCTGCACCTTCTCCTGAATCCGGTACCGATATACCTGCGGATAATATTTGGAGGAAGACGATTCTTAACACAACTTTTTATACCTTTAATCTTGATAGGTATTGCATGACAACTGATAATAAATCAGTCCGTGATCTCGCTGCTAATGCACCATATGACCAGATTTATATTTTGATAAATTCTGATAAATACGGTGGCGGATCTATTTATAACTTTTATTCTGCCTGTATCCACAATAATAAATATGAAGAATATATTTTTACTCATGAATTCGGTCATGGGTTTGCATCTCTTGCGGATGAATATTACACATCAGATGTGGCATATAAGGATTTTTATGATCTAACTGTTGAACCTACTGATCCCAATCTGACAACTTTGGTGAATTTTGAATCTAAATGGAAAAATTTAGTGGATAAAAACACCCCCATTCCTACTCCTTCTACACCTGAATACAAAAATAAAATTGGTGCATTCGAAGGTGGTGGCTATGTTGCAAAAGGCATATATCGTCCTATGCAGGATTGCACTATGAAATCAATTACTATTAATAACTTTTGCCCGGTATGTAAAAATGCTATAATCCGGATGATTGATTTTTATACAGAATAGAATATTAATTTATCAAAAAAGGCTGTCTTTCGACAGCCTTTTTTTATTCTTCTTCATCTTCCTGCTACATGTTCACCTAATCATTATCATTATTACCATCTTTTATTCTGGCGAAAAAGGAAAAAGAATTTATTATAAAAATAAACTAAGAATCATAGTTTTAATATAATAATGCTGTTTTTTTATTTTGTGTTGAAGGGCAACCGTTTAACGAATCATCTGTATAAAATGATTTCGTCCCCGGATAAATCTTAAGGATTATTTAATTATTTTAGAAATTTCCTTGAATTCGTCTGTACCGGAGTTTACTAATAGTTCAAATAAAATAGCTTCTGCTGTAGTAATCTCTGCCCCATGGACCCGCATTCTGTCAAGAGATATTCTATAATCGAGATCGTTTCTTGAGGAAACAGCATCAGCTGACACATTGACTTGGAAATTATTTGCAACAAGATCAAGTACAGTCTGCTGGACACACACATGAGCTTCTATGCCCGCAACTACTACTTGAGTTACATTATTATCTGTTAGTCTTGTAAAGAAGTTACCGGCACCATAACAACTAAAACTCATTTTTTGTATTGGACTTAATCCCTGAAGTTCTGTCAATAATGCATCACTGGTAGCGCCTAACCCTTTGGGGTATTGTTCGGTATAAAAAATTGGAATATTAAGAATTTTGAAACCTTTGATAAGTTTCAATGCATTATTAATAACTTGGTCAGGATTATTCATAACATTTAATATCTTTTCCTGGATATCAACTAATAATAGAGCTGTTGTATCCCTTAATAATATTTTACTGTTTCTTTGTAATGTAATATTCATAAAAACTCCTGATTAATAATCTAATGGATCCATGCCATACTTACCGCAGGCATACATCATTAAAATTGAAGTAATATCTACTAATGCTTTTTTCTGTTCATCGGCAGGTATGATTAGATCATAAACTTCTGCAACAAAAAGCATATTCTTTAATATTTTATGCAATTCTTTGTACGCGGGTAATCCATGCCAGTTCGCTACCTGCTTAACTAAAAGATTTTCATGTCTCCTCATGAATTCTGCAAACGAAATAGTTCTCTTTGCTAATGGTGATCGGGGTTTGCATATATTAATCAGGTCATTGAAATATGTATCCCACCTTTCAGCTAAATGCTGGTTACGGTCCTGCATTACATACTTTGCCTTCTCTAAAGAAAAATTTGCTTTGGAAACGGGTTTGAATTTTGAGGTCAGTGCATACCCATCATAACTTCTGAAATTGCTCTCCTCATCAATGTATTTCCAGCGTTTTAATAGCTGATGCGAAGTATAAATTACTATTACCTTATCTAACCCGCTGTCAACTACTATAAACTTACCCTGTTGTTCATTAATTACTGTGAACCAGTGTTCCCAGTTATCAACACTTAATATGCAGGGGAGCCCTATCTTTAAATGATCAGTTAATGCTTTTATGGCTTCATCAGGGGTCTCTCTTCTGAAATATTTCATCTTGCAGTCAAAACTTTTTGCAGCTTTGGCAAGCCCAATTTCATCTGTTCCGTACCACCAGGTGCTTCCGGCCCGTTTACCAATCTCCCTTTCGTTTTCAAACCTGCCTAACATTACTAACCCGTACTTTAGAGCAAATGGTCCGCACTGATATTTATATGGTTGGGGGTAAAAACTCATATTAGTAAATTTTATCTTTTAATTTAAACAAAGTTAAAGATTAAATCACTAATAAATTTTGTATAAAATATTATTTTAATTATTTTCATTTATGGTAAAAAAACAAAAAATTGCAGTTGTCTTCAATGAAGCAAGCGCTGAATTCTATGTAAAACCTGACAATGTAGATAAAAAAGAATCTAATTTTATACCCTTCTTTGAAGTTAATGAGCTTAATCCGATCGAAGAATATGAACTTCTTGCAGATAGGTTGTGCGAAGCTGGCTATGAGGCCTATACTCTTAATATTTGCGACGATATAACTCTTTTGATTAAGGATGCCAAAAAAAATAAACCTGATTGTATCTTTAACTTCATTGAGTTGTATAAAGAGAATGCAAGACTTGAAATGAATGCTGTAGGTGTTATAGATCTATTAAGGATTCCTTATACTGGTGCCTCTCCACTTACTCTAGCTAACTGCCAGAATAAAGTACTTGCTAAAAGAATTCTTAAAATTGAAGGTGTAAGGACATCAAAATTTGTAATTATTAAAAAACCGGCAGTCAAATATGTTCATCACCTTAAATTCCCTGTAATTGTTAAACCTGCTTATGAAGATGCTAGCGTGGGTATCGATAACGATTCGGTTGTTAATAATGAAAAAGATTTGAAAAATAGAATAGAATTCATTCTGTTCGATTTCAATCAGCCCGCTCTTGTAGAAGAATATATCGATGGTAGGGAATTAAATGTAGCTGTTATGGGTGATAAAGATCCTTTCGTTCTTCCTATTAGTGAAATAGATTTTTCCGAAATGCCCGATCACCTGCATAATATTGTAAGCTATCAGGCTAAATGGGATCCTAATCATGAGGCTTACCACAAAACTATTCCAATCTGCCCCGCTATCCTGCCTCCCGATATTGAAAGAGCTGCTAAAAATATTGCCCTGAAAGCTTTTAATATTATGGGATGTCGTGACTATGCACGTATTGATATCCGGTTGTCAAAAGATAAGCAACTGTTTGTTCTTGAGGTAAATCCAAATCCCGACCTCACAGAAGGTGCCGGATTCCTGCGCTCAACTGAAGCTGCGGGGTTTACTTATGTACAGACATTGGAAGCAATTATTAAATTTGCTATGGCAAGAGGCAGTTAAATTGGATCTGATTCAATCACCTTGGTTCTCATATAAAAAAAATCATCTTTATTGTGGTAATATTCCACTTCAGGATATTATTAATAATACAGGAACTCCGGTTTATATCTATAATAAACAGTTCTTCCAGAATAGATATAATGATTTTAAAGAAGCCTTTAAAAAATTAGATAACTCAATCTTTTTTTCTGTCAAATCAAATTTCAATATTAGCGTAATAAAAACATTTCTCGATCTTGGGTGCGGAGCCGATGTCAATTCACAGGGGGAAATGTTTAGAGCCCTACAGGCTGGTGTGAAACCTCGTAATCTTATCCTTTCAGGTGTTGGTAAAACTAAGGATGAAATAAAAATGGGACTTGAGCAGGATATCCTCCTTCTCAAAGCTGAATCTGAAGAAGAAATTCTCGTTATAAATGATATTGCTGGTAAATTGAATAAAATAGCACGGGTTGGAATTAGAGTAAATCCAAATGTTGATGCCAAAACCCATCCTTATATATCTACTGGATTGATGGAAAATAAATTCGGGTTGAATATTGATGAGGCGGTACAGCTATTTAAAATGGGAAATAAATTAAAAAATATTAAATTTACTGCTATCGATATGCATATCGGTTCTCAAATTATTAGTATCGATCCATTCTCTGAAGCAATCGACCGTTTGTCCGAGGTTTATTTCAGGTTAAAGGAAAGTGGTATAAAACTCGAACATTTTGATATTGGAGGTGGAATTGGTGTCTCATATAAGGGTGAAAAAATATTTTCTTTGAAGGATTTAGCTTCTGTCATAATCCCTAAATTAAAAAAGTTGGATTGTAAAGTGTTTTTTGAACCTGGTCGGTTTCTTACTGCTAATGGTGGTATTCTGGTTTCTCAGGTTCTTTTTACAAAAATGAATTATGATAAGAACTTTATAATAACAGATGCTGCTATGAATGATCTTCTTCGCCCTAGCATTTATAATGCATATCATCATATTCAACCTGTCAATCTGTTTCCTGGTCGGGAAGATATCAACGCTGATATAGTCGGCCCTGTCTGTGAAAGTGGCGATTTTTTCGCTAAAGACCGTGTTATCTCTAAAATGAATAGAGAAGAGTATTTGGCAATACTTTCTTGCGGTTCATATGGAATGGTTATGTCGTCAAATTATAACGGCAGAAGACGGCCTCCGGAGGTAATGGTGGATAATAATAATTTCAATATTATTAGAAGCCGCGAGACTTACGAACATCTTATCTGGGATGAAAAATTAAATAATTAGTTATATCTTGTTTGTATCTATTTCTTAATTTAAGAAAAATATCAATCTGGATTATCATGAAAAAAATCTTCTCCCTTATTATCTTCTTTCTACTCGCCTCAGTATTCAATGGCTGTCTCATTTTTCATAAAATGTCCTATACTATCAATTTATCCGGGGATACAACTGGAACCGCACAAGTCATCGTTTCTGATATCCGTTCAGATGCTTCTATCGGTCCAAATCTGGATGCCGATAAGAAAAACCTTTTTGAATACATATATAAAAGTCCTGACTTCTTAAGCCAAATGAAGGATGAAGGGAAAATTATTACTGATAGGCAATTATTCCTGAATGGAGATACTTTAATGGGAAAGACTGATTTTTCTTTCGGAAGTATTTTTAATGTTGAAAAGATTCAATATCAGGATGGATTTTATTATCTCACTCTTAGTCTTGATGATAGTGTGCTTACTACTAATGGTCAGATAATATATTCAAAGGATCATAAAAGAATCCTATGGGATAAAAGCTTTAAGGTATTAAAATTTGAAATGCTGGGCTTTCCATTTAAAAAGAATGAATATACAAGTCTCTCACCTTTTTTTAGATCATTAAAATAGATGTTTGCTGAAGTTGTCTTTCCCCTTCCCTTCAGAAATACATTTACTTATTCTGTCCCTTCGGAAATCGAAGATCTGGCAAAGGTAGGAGTTAGGGTTGTTGCTCCTTTTGGGAAAAGAGTGTTGACCGGCTTCATTGTCAAAATTTCAAAAAAGACTATCGTTCAGGAAAGGATTAAACTCCTCTCTGATATACTCGATGAAAAACCTATTTATTCCCATGATGATCTTAAATTTTATGAGTGGCTGGCTGAATATTATGTCTGCTCTTTAGGCGAAGCCCTGCGTCTTGGAGTGCCCTATGGGTTGGAAATTGAATCTAAACGGAAAATTCTTATTGATAGAACCCTCTGCAAAAAACTTGCTGCAAATGAAAAGAATAATAATTCACTAAAAGCTAAAATCCTTAATATTCTGTCAGATCGTGATGAAATGAATTTCTCATATCTTCAGAAGATGGTGGGCAAAAAAAATATTTATTCTGTCATGAAGAATCTCGAAATGGCTGAAGCTGTAACTTTGCTTGATGAGTTAGAAGATGCAAAGATTAAAATCAAGACTGCCAATTTTGTTAAACTTGCAAAACCACTTTCCGAAATTTATATCTCCCTTCCTGAATTAGAACAACGGTCACCAAAACAGCTTAAAATTCTTCTTGGGATTATCTCTGATAAGAAGAAAGAAATCTCTCTCTCTGCTTTGCTCAAAAAGGCTGATGCTTCGCGTGCCTCAATAGATTCTCTCCAGGCAAAGGGGCTGGTATCTGTTTATGAAAAAGAAGTAGATAGGAAATATTCAGAGCTCTATAATGAAGAATTGATAGAATTTACATTGACAGATAGGCAGCTGCTGGCGATAGCTGAAATTAAAAAAGAGATAACCCAAAAAAGCTTTAAACCCTTTCTTCTTCACGGAATAACGGGTAGTGGAAAAACTCAGGTATATATCGAGCTTATTAAAGAAGTATTGAGCCGGAAGAAAACTGCTTTGATTCTTGTTCCCGAAATTTCGTTAACTCCCCAGATTACTTCTAGGTTATTAAATAATTTCGGTGATGATGTGTCAGTTATGCATAGCAGGATGTCTATGGGGGAAAGATATGATTCATGGCGGAGAATATTGAAAGGTAAATCAAAAGTGGTTATCGGTGCAAGATCAGCATTGTTTGCACCCTTAAAAAATATTGGCATTATTATCGTCGATGAAGAACATGACCAGAGTTATAAACAGACTGATATGGCTCCTAAATATAATGCGCGGGATTCTGCTGTCGTTTTAGCCAGGTTCAATAATTGTCCCGTTGTATTAGGATCGGCAACTCCATCTTTTGAAAGTATGAATAATGCAGAAACTGGAAAATATAAATTACTGGAACTCCCTGATAGAATAGATAACGCAAAACTTCCTAAAATTCTGTTAGTCAATGTTTCCATAGAGCGTAAAAACAAGAAAATGGAAAATGTATTCTCTAAAATTCTGCTCGATAAAATACAGGATCGCCTGAATAAGAAAGAAGGGGTCATAATATTGCAGAATAGGAGAGGTTTTTCTACTCAGATATTTTGTGAAGATTGCAACGAAATTGAAATATGCCCAAACTGTTCCGTTCCTATGGTCTATCATATAAGTAAAAATTATATTCAATGCCATTATTGCGGATTCATCAGGGATGTGCCGAATGCTTGTACTCATTGCGGATCCCTTAATATTAAATATTATGGCACAGGTACGGAAAGGGTGGAGGATGAATTGGAATTCTATTTCCCCGGTTCTGTAATAAAAAGAGTTGACTCCGATTCCATCGGCAGAAAATCCTCTCTGAGTAAAACTCTTCTCGAATTTAGCAATGGTAATATTGATATTCTCGTCGGTACGCAGATGGTTTCAAAGGGTCTTGATTTTTCACGCGTTACCCTTGTTGGTGTTATTTCTGCCGAGACAAGTCTGTGGATGCCTGATTTCAGGGCAGATGAAAGAACTTTTCAGCTTCTGACTCAGGTAAGTGGTCGCGCTGGAAGAAGTAATATCGAAGGTGAAGTTATTATCCAGACTCAGAATGAAAAAACATTCACTCTTCAGAAAGTACTGCAGAATGATTATATGGGATTCTATAAAAAAGAAATCGAGATGCGCCTCCTGAAAGGATATCCCCCATTTACAAGAATCTGTCTGGTAGAAACTAAAGATCTTGATGAGAATAAAGCCAAAGGTGCTATTAACGATTTTTATCAGGAACTCCTTCCCTACAAGAAATGGTTGAATATATCACTTCCTACAACTGCACTTATCGCAAAATTAAAAGGACAGTTTAGGTTCAATATCTTGATAAAAAGCCCTAGGGATTCTGATCCGGGTGGAGCTATTTTGCGGAAAGCTATACTCAATTCTTTTATCGAGTTTAATCGAAAATCCAGATTCAGGGATGTCAAACTTATCTATGATATTGATCCGCAGTCCATTATATAATACATCCTTGGCTCGACTGGTACATTCCTTCATTAGTATTTTCCATTGTTTCTTCTTACGCATCTGGATGTCGTGGAGCATATTTTTCTTACTATATCTTTTCAGAAGAATATTATATTTAGTATTTTAAGAATGAAATGAAAAAACATTTTTTAATCATACTATTATTGATTTTATTACCCGCTTCCCTAATGGCTTTTAATCCTCAGGAAGAAAAAGCAGAAGGTGTATTCCTGGCTATTGGAGTAGGTCCCCGCCTTCCCGTTGGGGTGTTTGCCAGCTCTTCTGATCTCGGTTATGGAATTAATCTTGAATTATCTTATACCAACACCGATTATCTCCCTTTGTTTCTCTTTGCAAAAGTGGGCTATGAAACTTACCCGGGTTCACAAAGCTTTTATCAAAAGACGGATTATTCAAATTTCTCGACTAATACACTTCCTATTAATTTAGGATTAAGATATTATTTTAGTCCATTATTGGAAAATATTGTCCTTATTATTCCGATGACTGAAGTCTCGGTTTGTTATACTTATTATCAAACACTTAACCAGTTTAAACCATCTTCCTTGAAAAGCAATTTTACCGATAATAATTCTAAAGTCGGATTCAGTTTCGGAGCTGGTTTTTCTATGTTTATAATGGAAATTCTTGCCTCATATAATTTTAATAACGCCAACCAGTTTGTTGCCTTGGATCTTAAAGTACGCCTTCCATTATATATAAATCTATAGAGGAAATAATGCAATATCAATCTCTTAAACTGGAATTAAATAACAAAAAAGCGGTTGTTTACATTAATAGACCCGATAAACTTAATGCCCTTAACTCGGTTGTTATTTCAGAACTTGAACACTGCTTTAATGAACTTGCATCAAATGACAACGTATATGTAATTATTCTTACTGGCAGTGGTGAAAAAGCCTTTGTTGCAGGGGCTGATATTTCCGAACTTAGTAAACTTAATATTATTGGCGCCAAAGTATATGCTGAAAAAGGACAAGCTATTCTTAATCTAATCGAAAACCTGAATAAGCCGGTCATCGCTGCTGTAAATGGATTCGCACTTGGTGGAGGTTGCGAGTTGGCTCTATCTTGCCATATTAGACTGGCTTCAGAAAATGCAAAATTTGGACAACCCGAAGTCAACTTGGGCCTGATTCCTGGTTTCGGTGGAACTCAAAGGCTTACACGGTTGCTTACTTCTGGAAAGGCTATGGAATTGATTCTTACTGGTGATATTATTGATGCTGGTGAAGCTCTCAGGCTTGGTCTCGTTAATTATGTTTACTCATTGTCTGATCTTTTAATTAAAGCTAATGAACTGGCAGATAAAATCGCTTCCAAAAGTCAGTATGCAGTAAAACAAACTATTAAAGCTGTCAATATTTGTGATGAGGTCTCAGAGAGCGAAGGATTAAAATTTGAAGCAAGTTTGTTTTCTCTATGTTGTGGGACTGATGATTTTAAAGAAGGTACTTCAGCTTTTCTTGAAAAAAGGAAACCTTCTTTTATTAATAAATAGTTAATTTGGTTCATGAAATTTTCCTTTAACCGTAATCAATTCATTGTTGCCCTTTTCTCTCTTGTAATATTCCTGTTATTATTGAATATCATACTTTCTAAAATCTATAAACATACCTTAAACCATCCGGAAAAAGTTGAACTTTTTTCAGGGGAAATCAGGGATAGATTTATTTCCGCTCTTCATAATTATGGGATTAGGAATGATTGGGTTGATGTAAATAAAAATGATATTAAATTTGGAGATTCTCTTAAATATTCATTTAAAGTAAAAGTACCTAGAGATCTGCCGATTGCTCTATTGCTAAATGAAATTTCAAATTCCTTTCAACCGGGTGAAATCAACTCCACTTCAAGGGAAACTAAATCTAATGGTACTACTTATATGTTCCTCTCTTCGGGAGGCTTTGATAAACTTAAAACTGAATTTGATTATGATCCCGATATCCGGCGCACTTCTTTCACTTTTGGTTTTCTGGTATATGGTCTCAATTCCCTTGATCAGAATACACAGGATCAAATTATTAGGATTCCGGAATTATATATTGCTGTCCTGGCTCCATCAAAAGAATCTCTGGAATTATCAAAAAAATTAAAGGTTAATGATAAGAACTATGCCGTTATTCTCAATAATGATATAAAAGATCTGGACTATAAACTTTCAAGCAGCTATTCTCCTGAAAGACTTAAATTATCTATCCGTTCTATATTAGGTGATTTTTCAAATCCGGTTGCCTATCTGATAAATGGAAACTCTGGTTTCTCTTCTGAATCTAGTTTTCCGTTCATCAGCAAAGAGTTTGAAATAAGAAATATAAAGTTTATCGATATAAATAGATTTAATTTGATTGAAGAAAAAGGCAGCCCTATTGATGTCGCCTTCAGGCAGATTATAGATCAGGCTAAAGAGAATATAACAGAATTGATTTATATATCAGCCGGGAACTATATACAGTTGCAGCCGTTGATGTTGGAATATAAAAAAATTGGTTACAAATTTGTTAACCCATCCCCGGAATTGTCAGAATATCTTAAATAATTGAAACTTCATTCCCTAAATAGTCCAGTTCAGTTATATTATCTGTTGTAATTTCTCTAAGTTGAGGAATTAGTTTCTCTTTATTCCCCAAAGCAAGAATAACTAAATTTTCTGTATGGATATGATCTATGGCTGCCTTGTTTACCTGTTCAATTGATACATCCCTTATCCGGTCAAGATATGTATGAAAATAATCATCCGGTAAATCATATAAATATTTGGTAGTTAGGTTATGCGCAATTTGTCGGTTAGTCTCAAAATTTGCTGGGTATTTTCCAATAGTCGATAACTGTGCAAATTCAAGCTCTTTTTCTGTTACCCCTTCCCTTATTAGATTTAATTCTTTAATAATTTCTTTTATAGCATTCCCTGTGTTTTCGATTCCTACTGAGGTGGATGCATAAAAGAATGCACATTCTTTGAAATAATTAAATCTTGAAAACGCTCCATAGGTATATCCTTTTTCTTCACGTAAGTTAAGATTGATCCTGCTTGAGAATTGCCCGCCTAAAATGGTATTTAATAAGGTACGTGAAAAAAAATCATGCTTGTCTCTTTTTTTGGAATTATGTCCTATTCTTATTTCGCTCTGCACTGAACCTTCTTTGTGGATTAAATATATTCCGGGAGATTCTTTAACTTTTGATTTATATTTTTCAATATCAAGGACTTTTGGATCCCAATTTCGCAAATAATTATTCAGCTTATCTGAAAGTTCTTCTTTTGAAATATCCCCCACTACAATTAGCGCAGAGTTGTTCGGAACAAATGTAGACTTATAAACACCTTTAATATCCTCTATTGAAATATTGTTAATATCATCTTCAAATCCTGTAATCGGAAATGAATATGCGTCCTCCTTTCCTAAGACTATATATTCAAATACAGAACTTGCTATCTCCTCAGGATCATCTTTTAACTGAATCAATCGTGTTAAAACCTTTCTTTTCTCTCTGGCAAAAGATTGTTCGTCAAAAAGTGGTTTGGTAATTACCTTTGAAAAAAGTTCAATTGACCTGTCTGCATTTTCTTTCAGGGTCCGCAGGCTGATATAGACTCCGTCATTATTGCATGTCAAATCGAAATTAGTCCCTAACATGTCAAACTCATCCATAAGTTCCAGACCATTATATTCATCTGCCCCTTCATCTATCATCATTGTGAATAGATTTGCTAGACCTTTTTTGTTCATGGGGTCCGTTTTGCTGCCACAGTTAACTACTAAGTTTAGTCTTATAATCGGTAGGTTATTTCTATGTACAAAAATAACGTCAAGTGCATTGTTCAGTTTAAATTCTTCAACTTCAGGAAGTACAAAACTCAATTCAATGGAAGGTGATGGTTTCTTTGATCGGTCTAATTTCATTACTTTTCCGTTTCACCGTTTAGTGGCGAAATATGCAGTTCGATATGGCTATTCTTAAAATACTTATTCAAACAATCCTTTATAGTATCCTCGGTTGCCTTTTCGTAACGTAATAGATCATAATTAAAAGAATTAGGCTCGCCTAAATAAAAATTGTAAAAATTTAACTGGTCAGCTAAAGATTCTATGTTCTGCATTGAATATATAAAGCTGGATTTAATCCCGTTTTTAGATCTTGTAATTTCTTTTTGAGTAACACCTTTTTGTGATATATTGTCTAATTCCCTGAATATCTCTTCTCTTAATAATGATAGTTCAACCTTTGGTTTTGCAGTGGCAATTATCATAAAATGCCCTGCATATTTTCCGGAATATTGGTATGCACTTATATCCTGAGCTATTTCCTTGTCATAAACTAATGTTTTATATAACCTTGAATTCTTAGATCCTGATAGGATATCTCCTACAATATCAAGTGATGAGTCAAAGGGTTCGAATGCTTTTTCTGTTGGCCAAACCATGTAAATTCTTTCAAGCTGTACATTCTCATTCCTCTTTATAATTTTGTCTCGTTCTAGTTTAAATGATGGAGTTATAAGACTTATTGCTTTGTCCTGTGATTTAATATCCGAAAAATACTTTTCAACAAGTTCTTTAGCATTTCCCTTATCAAAATTTCCGGCTATTGTTATACAGGCATTCGATGGAGAGTAGTAATTCTTGAAAAATTGGGTTACGTCTTCAAGCGTGTAACTGTTCATATCCTCAAGATAGCCTATTGTTGGCCAGGAATATGGATGTCCATCAGGATAAAGATTTTTTATTAAAATCTCCCAGGCTAAACCATATGGTTGATTGTCGTATCGCTCAAGGCGTTCATTTCTTACAACATCAATCTGGTTATTTAATTTTTCTTGTGTTAATGATGGAAGTAACTGGCTCATCCTGTCCGATTCAAGCCATAGAATTAGTTCAAGGAAATTCGAAGGTACCTTTTCATAATAATTTGTGCGGTCAAAACTTGTAGAACCATTTAAGCTTCCTCCTGCCTCCTGAATGTATCTGAAATGCATTTCTTTAGGAACATTTTCTGAACCTTGAAACATCATATGTTCAAATAGATGAGCTATGCCTGTTTTCCCCCTCTTTTCATTACTTGAGCCTGCTTTATACCAGATGTTAACCGAAACCAATGGATGAATATTATTCTGATGCAGAATTACTTCAAGTCCGTTTTCTAATCTGTATTTTTCATAATTAATGTCTAGTATATTCATTATTTCATTAGTATAAAAAATTAGTTAAGAAGTTTCAAAACTCTGTCTAATCTAATGGAACCTATTAACCTGAATAAATCGGTAAATGGAATGTCCCGGTCCCAGGAAAATAAAGTTATAAATGCCTCACCTACTATTAAGTCACGCGGCACAAATCCCCAGTATCTGCAGTCTAAACTGTTATCTCTGTTATCACCCATCATAAAAAAATAATCTTTTTTGAAAGTATATGAAGTGACTGGAACACCTTCAATGGTAATGCTGTTATCCTTTATTTCAACTACTTCCTTGCCGTATTCTCTGTCAATGGTTGTCTTCCATTGCTCTATGTTGTTAAGTGATAGACTTACTGTATATCCCTTCTTTGGAACAATAAGGGGTCCATAATTATCTTCATTCCATGGCATTCCTTTCGGAAATATTCTTGGCTCAATGTAATCCTTTGGCTTGGGGTAATAACTTTCATATTTAACATGCGGTGGTATCCAGAATTCTTTCCTGTTTACATATACCACCTTATCAATTATTTGTATCGTGTCACCGGGTGTACATATGCATCTTTTTACATAGTTTATACCCAATTCTTTTGCTTTAACTAAATCTCTGTCACCTGGCCATTCAAATACAACAATATCCCGTGGCTTTGGTTCCCTGAATGCCGGAAGCCTGAAAAATGGTATCTCTGTTTCTGTAAATGGAATATATTTTGGTGAGGAGGAACCGTAAATAAATTTATTAACTAATACGAAATCCCCAACAAGTATAGTATCCTCCATCGATCCGGTCGGTATTCTGGTGTTCTGAATTACGAAAGTAATTATAAAGAATGCCGCAATACCTGCAAATAATAGCGATTCAAAAAACTCTTTGGTCTTTTCTTTTTGGGTTTTCTTCTTTTTTAATTCTTCTTCAGTCTTTATTCCGAAAAATCTTCTTAATGAACTTTTGAATGACAATTTATTACTCCATTATTTTTTTATAGGAAGCGATCTTCTCTCTTAATAGATCATTTACAATTTTAGGATTTGCCTTCCCCTTGGATTCCTGCATAATCTTACCAATAAAAAATCCAAAGACTTTTTCTTTCCCGCTTAAAAACTCGTCTACTTCGTTAGGGTAACTGGATAAAACTTTATCTATTATAATCCCGATTGATTTTGTATCAGTTATCTGCATTAGATTTTTTGATTTTACGATTTCCAATGGTTTTTTGTTCTCATTTAGCATCTCTGGAAAAATTTCCTTTGCTATTTTACCGCTTATCGTACTATCGTTAATAATATTAATTAGTTCGGCAAGGTTTTCAGCTGAAATACTAAAATCCTTTATATCTATCTTTCTTTCATTAATTATTTTTAATACATCTCCCATTACCCAGTTGCTGGCAGATTTGTAATCATCAGTCATCTCTATAACCCTTTCGTAATAATCTGCAATGTCTCTGGTCTGAGTTAATATCTCAGCATCATATTCGGGTAGTTTAAATGAACTGATAAACCTTTGTTTTCTCTCGCTTGGCAATTCTGGTAGCAAGGCTGCTATCCCATCTTTCCATTTAGTATCAACAAGGATCGGGAATAGATCTGGTTCAGGGAAATATCTGTAATCATGTGCTTCTTCCTTGCTCCTCATCGAAAAAGCTTTGTTTTTATCCGCATCCCATAAAAGCGTTTCCTGTATTATCTTTCCTCCCTCCTCTATTAATTCTATCTGCCTCCCTATTTCAAAATTAATCGCTCTTTCTACATTACGGAAAGAATTCATATTCTTAACTTCCGTTTTTGTACCTAGTTTTTCTTCTCCCCTTAGCCTTACCGAAATATTAGCATCACATCTTAATGAACCTTCTTCCATATTTCCATCACAAATTCCAAGATATTGTACAATCTGCTTAATCTTGCTTAAATATAAATATGCTTCATTTGCTGATCTCATATCAGGATCACTCACGATTTCAATTAATGGTACTCCGCATCTATTTAAATCTACCGAGGTGGACAATCCTGAACCATGTATCGATTTTCCGGCATCCTCTTCCATGTGAATTCTTGTTATTCCAATATTCTTGGTTATTCCATCTGGTAATGCTATTTCGATAAAACCGTGTTCACATGCAGGTTCTTCATACTGAGATGTTTGAAATCCTTTTGGTAAATCAGGATAAAAGTAGTTCTTTCTGGCGAAAATCGATCGATTATTTATTGTGCAGTTTGTAGCTAATCCCATCAATACTGTATATTCAACTACTTTTTTATTTAAAACTGGCAATACTCCGGGATGACCAAGACAAATAGGGCAAATATTTGTGTTTGGTTCATTCCCGAATTTTGTAGAACAATTGCAGAATATCTTCGAATTCGTCAATAATTGTGCGTGGACTTCAAGTCCTATCACGGCTTCATATTTTTCTTGCATTTATCCTGCTTTAATTAGAACCTTAAATATAAAAAAGAATTCCCTTATTTAGAATTCATAATTACTGACACAATTTGTTATTTATATGTAGTAATGTGATAGTATCTTCATAGTACCTTTATAGTGTGTTTCTAATACTGAATAATCATTGCAAATCATATGATATCATACAAAATCATATGATCATTTACTCTATTGTTGGGGATTGTAATTTCTGAAGTGTTCTAATAAAATACCTTAAGTATAAATTATACTGATATTTTTTATCATTGTCAAGTAATATTTTCATAAACCTGAAAATCATTCAAAATTATGATTCAGATTTATTCAAGTGAATTATAATTATATATGAATTAGCAATCTTTGAATAAAATTATATAGATTTTAAATAGCAACTTTTGGTTGCTTTGTGTTACTTTCCAATTATAATTCGAGGATTAAATGAAAAGATTTTATTTCATCATAATAATGCTGTTTGTTCAAATTTCTGTTTTTCCACAGCAGCTGAAACTTGATGATGAAATTCCTTTGGATAAAAATATTATTACTGGTACTCTGGATAATGGGTTAAGGTATTATATACGGGAAAATAAGAAACCGGAAGATAGGGCGTTTTTACGGCTTGTCGTTAATGCTGGTTCAATTCTTGAAAATGATAATCAGCAGGGTTTAGCCCACTTTGTTGAACATATAGCCTTTGATGGTTCAAAACATTTCCAGAAGAATGATCTGATAAATTACCTTGAATCCATCGGTATGAGGTTCGGTGCCGATTTAAATGCATATACAAGTTTTGATGAAACTGTCTTTAAACTGGAAGTTCCTACTGACAGTGCCGTAATGTTGGAAAAAGGTTTTCTCATAATGGAGGATTGGGCGCACAACCTTTCTTTCGACCCTGCCGAAATTGATAAGGAAAGAGGCGTTGTTATTGAAGAATGGCGGCTCGGTAGAGGGGCCGATTCAAGAATGTTTGATAAACAGACGCCGGTTCTGCTTAAGGATTCTAAATATGCTGAAAGATTACCAATTGGTAAAAAGGAAATTATTGAATATTGTTCATACCAAACACTTAAAAGTTTTTATACTACCTGGTACCGCCCTGATTTAATGGCAGTTATAGCTGTCGGAGATTTTGATAAGAATAAAATAGAAGAACTTATTAAAAAACATTTTGCTGGAATTCCGAAAGTAAAAGATGAGGCTGTAAGAAAGTTATTTCAAGTACCAAATCAGGATAGCCTGCTATTCGCAATTGCCACTGATCCGGAAGCCACAAATACTGTTGTAAGCTTTTATCACAAAATGGATGTTGAACCGCAGGATAAAGTGAAGGATTATAGACATCAATTAGTGGAAAGCCTTTTTAATCGGATGTTCAATTCACGCTTAAATGAATTGTCCCGTAAAGCTAACCCCCCCTTCCTTAATGCATATTCTTCCGAAGGAAATTTTGTAAGGACAAAGGATTTCTATACTCTAAGCGCCGGTGTAAAAGATACCGGTATTGTCTTAGGGCTTGAAACTTTATTATCTGAAGCGCAGCGTATTAAGAAATTTGGTTTTACCCAATCTGAACTTGATCGTGAAAAGATAGATTTAATGAGTGGCATGGTTCAGGCTTTCAATGAAAAAGATAAAACTGAATCAGAATCTTTTGTTGATGAATATATTAGAAATTTTCTTAACGGAGAGCCATCACCGGGTATTGCTTATGAACATGAAATCTATAAACAATTTGTTCCGGGAATAACATTGGATGAGGTGAATAAACTTTCGGATCAGTGGATACAGGAAAAAAATTCTGTTGTTCTTGTTAATGCTCCTCAAAAGAAGGGCCTGCAAATACCCTCTGAAAAAGAGTTGAGAAGTATTTTTAATAAAGTTCAGAATAGTCAGTTTAAGCCTTATGATGATAAATTCTTAAATGTCCCCCTTATAGATAGCATCCCGGCTCCTTCAAAAATCATTGCTGAGAAAAAAAATGATGAGCTCAATTTAACAGAATTGGATCTTGCTAATGGGATAAAAGTAATATTGAAGCCGACAAATTTTAAGAATGATGAAATCAGCTTTTATGCTTTCAGATCAGGGGGTACTTCATTGGCTGATAGTTCTTTATTTGTCTCTGCCTCAATGTCGGCTTCTCTTGTTCAAAATAGCGGGCTTGGTAAATTTGACCAGGTTGAGCTTAAAAAATTACTCGCCGGAAAAGTAGTAAGTGTCGGTCCATTTATAGGAGAAATTAGTGAGGGACTAACTGGATCGTCTTCTGTTAAAGACTTGGAAACAATGTTTCAGCTGATATATCTTTCTTTTACTTCCCCTCATATTGATTCTGTTTCTTTTATTTCATTCAAATCAAAAGTCCAAAGCTATTTAAAAAATAGAGGCTTAAGTCCTGAATCTGCCTTCCAGGATACCGTTCAGGCTATTTTCGGAAATTATAATTATAGAAGAATGCCTTGGACCCTTAATACCATTAGTTCAATGGATATTGATAGTTCCTTGAATTTCTTCAAATCCAGATTTAAAGATGCATCCGGATTCACTTTTGTATTTGTTGGTAATTTTGAAGTCGAAAATATCAAATCTCTTGTCGGGGTATACCTTGGAGGTTTGCCATCTCAAAATAAGGGAGAATCTTTTAGGGATTTGAATATCTCTCCCCCAAAAGGCGTTATTGATAAAAAAGTAATAAAAGGTGTGGAACCCAAAAGCTATGTGGATATAACTTTTTCTGGTGATTACGATTGGAATATCCAGAATAATTATGATTTTCATTCAATGATTGAGGTTCTGACAATAAAATTAAGAGAAATTTTGAGAGAGGATAAGGGAGCTACTTATGGGGTCGGCATAAATGGATCACCTCTTAAATATCCGGGAGAGAAGTATAATATAAATATTTCTTTTGGTTGCGCACCGGAAAATGTCGCCGACCTGGTGAAAACTACTTTTGCTGAACTTGATAGTTTGAAAAAATTTAAAGTTTCTGATATTTATATCAATAAGGTAAAGGAAACACAGAAGAGAGAATTTGAAGTTAATACCAAAGAAAATAAGTTCTGGCTGAATAATCTTCAGTCCTACTACTTTTATCATATAGATATTTCTCAGCTGATGAAATATCCTGAAAGAGTTGAAAAATTTAATAGCGAAGCAGTGCAAAAAGCAGCTCAGAAATATTTTGATAACAATAATTATATTGAAGTCGTACTTTATCCACAAAAGCATTAAGAACTAAACACAGTATTTATTTTCAGTATTGGAGATTTAATTGACTAAATATTATTCAGAGAATGGTGCAGTTCTAACCTTAACTAGGGATCAGATCAATGAGAAATATAAATGGAATCTCCGGGATATTTATTCTTCTGATGATGAATGGGAAAATAATTTTGCTTGGGTGGAAATCTCTCTTGGGGATTATGATAATTTCAGGGGAAAACTGAAAGACAGTCCGCAAATTTTACTTAGCTGCTTTCAATTTGATGATGAAGTGGGAATTAAACTGGAACGGTTATACCTGTATGCAATGCTTAATAAAGATTCTGACATGAGTGTGTCTGTTTATCAGGCAATGGATAGTAGGGTCAAAACTTTGTATTCTAAAGTATCAGCAGCTAATTCCTTTATTAATCCGGAACTCCTTAAAATCCCTGATGAAATACTGCTAAATATGATCCATTCCTTGGAGGGCCTTAAGATCTATGAACATTCAGTCAATGAGCTCTTAAGAAAAAAAGTCCATACTTTGAATAAAGAGGAAGAGGAAATTCTTGCTATGGCGGCTGAAATTGCTCAAATTCCCCATACTTCCTTTTCCTTATTTACAAATGCCGATATGAAGTTTGAGAAGATTTTGGATGATAATGGAAATGAAATAGAAATCTCTCAATCTAAATTTTATGCTTCATTGTATTCACCTAACAGGGAATTTAGAGAACGTTCATTTAAAACCTATCTAAAGCCGTTTTCGGAATATGCCATTACCTTATCTTCTCTCTTTAATGGAAATCTTAAAGTGAATATATTTAATGCCAAAGCTAGAAAATACTCTTCTGCTAGAGAAGCTGCCCTCGATGCCAATAATATTCCGCTATCTGTCTACGACAATCTTGTGCAGGCTGCAAATGATAATCTAAAACCTCTGCATAGATGGGCTGAATTAAAAAAGAAAATGCTTAAGCTTAATGAACTGCACCCTTATGATGTTTACGTTAGCCTGTTCTCTGCAAATGAAAGCAGAAAATATCAGTACGATGAAGGTGTGGAAATCGTTTGTAATGCACTTCAACCTTTAGGGTCAAATTATATTGAATCATTAAAATTAGCTTTTAATAATAGGTGGATCGATATTTATGAATCTCGCTCAAAAAAAAGTGGTGCATATTCTTCCGGAACTACTTTCGGTGTCCATCCTTATGTCCTGCTTAATTGGACAGATTTGCTTAATGATGTATTCACTCTGGCACATGAAATGGGGCATAATATGCATTCCTATTTTACCGGAATGAATCAACCGTATCCTTATGCCAATTACTCAATATTCCTTGCCGAGGTAGCATCTACCTTTAATGAGTCTCTTCTCCTTGACTACCTTATTTCAAATTCGGACTCTAAGGAGAATAAGCTTTTTCTCCTTGAAAAATATCTGAATAATATAACAGCTACATTTTATCGACAGACAATGTTTGCAGAGTTTGAAATGAATGTATATTCGCGTACTGAAAATGGAGAGGCGCTCACTCACGATTTACTTTGCAATATGTATAGGGATATTTATCAAAAATATTGGGGACCGGCAATGGTTATTGATAAAGAAGAAGAATATACTTGGGCCAGGGTCCCTCATTTCTATTATAATTTTTATGTTTATCAGTATGCAACAGGCTTCGCCGCGTCTGAAGTGCTCGCCAATAAAGTCAAGTATGAAAAAAAATCGGCTGTTGATAAATATCTTCTCTTTCTAAAATCTGGAAGCTCTGATTATTCTATAAATATATTAAAAAATGCTGGGGTTGACATGAATTCATCAGAATCGGTAATCGCAGCTACTAAAAAGATGGATCAATTATTAGATGAAGTAGAAAAATTATTAATCTAAGGGTAAATCAAAATGAGAATCTATTCAAAACAAGATCTTAATGATTATCATCAGTCATTAACTTATGATGATATAAGTCTTATACCTACTGAAATTTCAAGAATCAAATCTCGCACTGAAGCATCAACCAGTTGTAGGTTCATGGGAATCGAAATGGGAGTTCCTATTGTTTCAAGCCCGATGGATACTGTTACGGGCATAGAAATGGTTGAGGCACTTAATCAATTTGGATGTCTCGGAATTCTGAACCGCTTTGATTCATCTCTTGAATCAATATTGAAGGGAGATGGGAAAACTAAAAAAATTAAAGCAGTTTCAGTTGCACTTAATATTTCGATTGATGAAGTCACAAAACTTGCGGAACGGGGTTATATTATTTGTATAGATACTGCAAATGCAAATAATAAGGAAGTACTCCTTAAAACTGAAGAAATAAAAAAGAAATTTGATGTGAAAATAATAATTGGAAATATAGCTCAGGGTGGTAGCCTCGAACAACTTGAAAATGCAGGTGCTGATGCCGTAAGAGTGGGTATAGGAAGCGGGAGCGTTTGTTCTACTTCAATTCAAACCGGAATCGGAATCGGACAGGTATCCTCTCTGCTGGATGTTTTGTTTGAAAAAGAAAAACATAAATTAAATATATCTATTATTGCGGATGGGGGCATAAAAAGTGCCGGTGATATTGCCAAAGCTATTGCCCTCGGCGCGGATGCTGCAATGCTGGGCAGGATGTTATCGGGTACAAAGGAAACTCCGGGTGAGGTTATTAAATATAGTGGGCAATTGTGGAAAAAATATCGTGGTTCTGCTTCCTTTGGAGTAAAAATGCGCAATGAATATATAGAAGGGGAGGAAACTATGGTAGCCTATAAAGGCACTGTTAAAAATGTTATTGATAGTATCTCTGATGGATTAAGAAGTTCGATGAGCTATATGAACTGTTTCACAATTGATGAACTTAAGAAAACCGAATCCTTTGCGGTTTTAAGCAATAGCTCATACATTGAAAGATTACCAAGAATGTAAAAATGATTTTAAATAAATAGACACTTAAAATTATGAATAGAAAATTATTGTTCCTGCTGATTATGATAATCACTTTCCATCTCCAGCTTACAGCTAAAGATGATAAGGATAAAAAAGATACCACGCTCTCTGAAATAGTCGGAGGATTAAAATGGAGAAATATTGGACCTGCATTTACTTCAGGAAGAATTGCAGACTTCGCTGTAAATCCCCAAAACCACAATGAATATTATGTGGCGGCTGCCAGCGGTAATATATGGAAAACAACAAATGATGGGATAACATTCGACCCCGTATTTGAAAATTATGGTTCCTATTCTCTTGGTTGCATTGTAATAGATCCCAATAATCCATTTGTGGTGTGGGTTGGCACCGGTGAAAATAACCACCAGAGAGCTTTGGGCTATGGGGATGGCGTTTATAAAACCATTGACGGGGGAAAATCTTGGAAGAATATGGGACTCAAAGAATCACGCCAGATTGGGGGAATCGTAATCGATCCGAGAAATTCCAATATTGTTTTTGTCGCTGCAGAAGGTTCTGTCTGGGGTCCCGGTGGTGATAGGGGATTATTTAAATCTAATGATGGTGGAAAAACTTGGAAGTTAATTCTGCAGATCAGTGAGAACACAGGCGTTAATAATATTATTTATGATCCTCGTAATCCTGACGTAATGTATGCAACTTCTGAACAAAGACGAAGACACGTCTATACTAAAATAGGTGGCGGACCGGAAACCTCTGTCTATAAATCTACAGATGCTGGTGAAACTTGGGATAAGATTATTAACGGTCTTCCAAAAGTCGATATGGGCGGAATTGGTATCGCTATTTCTCCTGTTAATCCGGATGTTCTCTATTTGGTTTTAGAAGCTTCGGATAATAAAGGTGGGTTTTTCCGTTCCTCAAATCGGGGAGCAGTTTGGGAAAAAATGAATTCATATACTGCTCAGGGGCAATATTTTAACGAACTCTACTGTGATCCTAAAAATGTGGACAAAGTCTATAATGTCGATGTATTTACACAGGTTACTCTTGATGGAGGAAAAACCTGGAAACCTATCGGTGTAAAAAATAGACATGTGGATGATCATGCAATTTGGATCGATCCGCAGTTTCCGGATCATTTCTTGATCGGTGGTGATGGTGGTGTTTATGAAACCTATGATGGAGGTATAAATTATAGTTTTAAAGCAAATCTTCCTATCACTCAATTCTATCGGGTAACTGTTGATAATAGCTACCCATTCTATTATGTATTTGGTGGTACCCAGGATAATAATAGCATGGGAGGTCCCTCTGCAACTATTTCAAGCGATGGGATTGTTAATAGTGATTGGTTCATTACAAATGGAGGAGATGGTTTTTGGTCGGCGGTTGATCCTGAAAATTCTAATATCATTTATGCAGAATCTCAGTATGGTGGAATGGTTAGATATGATCGGACAAGTGGGGAAATGATTGATATTAGACCTGAACCTCCAAAGGATGATTCAACTTATAAATGGAATTGGAATGCCCCTCTTATCGTTTCTTCTCATGATCATAATAGGATTTATTGTGCTGCCAATAAAGTATTCCGTAGTGATGATAAAGGCGATTCTTGGGAGCTTATTAGCGAAGACCTAACCGCAAAAATAGATAGAAATTCTATTCCGGTTATGGGAAAATACTGGAGTATTGATGCTGTTTCCAAAGATAAATCAACTTCTTTATATGGAGAAATAATTTCTCTCATTGAATCACCTGTAAAAGAACACCTCCTGTATGCGGGTACTGATGATGGTCTTATTCAGGTTACTGAAAATGAAAAAGATTGGAGAAAGATTTCTGAATTCCCGGATGTACCTGAACATACTTATGTAAGTGATATCTGTGCATCTAAATTTGATGAGAATGTTGTTTTCGCCTCTTTTGATAATATCCTGCGTGATGATTTTAAACCCTATTTATTAAAAAGTAATGATAAGGGAAGATCATGGCAATCAATTTCAGGAAACCTTCCGCAAAATGGAACTGTTCACTCTATCCAGCAGGATTATGTGAACCCTGATCTTTTGTTTGCTGGAACTGAATTTGGCATTTTTGTTACTACAGACGGAGGCAATAATTGGGCGCAAATGAAAAATGGACTTCCTACTATTCCCGTTCGCCAGATCGCTATTCAAAAAAGGGAAAATGATCTTGTTATTGCTACTTTCGGCAGGGGCTATTATATTCTTGACAATTATACTCCTCTAAGAGAATTAAATAAGGATATCATCAATAAGGATATCATCAATAAGGATGCTTATGTATTTCCAGTTAAAGATGCATTAATGTATGTCCCGATTGTTGGGAGATATGGACAGGGCGCAACCTATTTCAAAGCACCTAACCCTGACTTTGGTGCTGTATTCACTTATTATTTAAAAGATGTTCCTAAAACACTCAACCAAATTAGAAAGGATAAAGAAAAAGAATTATTTAAAGAGGGTAAACCAATTTATCAGCCTACAGATCTGGAAATAAAAGCTGAACAGGATGAAAAAAATCCATATCTCATTTTTACTATACGGGATGAATCTGGCGTTATTGTTCGTAAACTTACAAAGGAAGCTTCTAAAGGCATAAGTAGATTAGCTTGGAACTTGGAATATTATGATCCTTCTCCGGTTGCGGAAAAAGATAAATTCAATCCGAACGCTGAAGTACACAGTAGCTCTTTAGCACTGCCCGGCAAATATAATGTTTCCTTGGCTTTGGTTACACGTGATGGCATCAAAGAATTCGCAGGACCGGTTCAATTTAATGTTGTTCCCCTTAAAAATACTACCATTCCGTCAGTTAACAGGGAAGAGCTTGTTGCATTCCAGAAAAAGGCTTTTGAAATTTTTAGGGAAGTAAAAGGTACAGAAAGTTTACTTAATGAAATGATGAAAAGAGTTGAGAATATTAAATATGCAATAAATGTTACTCCTGAAATTCCTTCTGCCTTAATTATTAAAGCAGATAACATATCTAAAGAACTTGAGATGATAGATCTTAAATTTAATAGGGATTCAAATAGACCAAGCCCTGAAGAAAATCCCCCATCGCTCCTTACATTTAATGAACGGTTGAATATACTCGCTTATACTCATAATCGGTCTACGTCAAATATTACCAGGAATGAACGGAATGCATTTAGCACGTTGACTTCAGAATTTCCCCCGGTCCTTGATAGAATAAAATCGATTTATAACTTTGACCTGAAAAACTTGGAATCAGAACTTGAAAAATATAATGCTCCATGGACTCCCGGAAGGATTCCGGATATTAAAATAAAATAATTCAGTATTTCAATATTTTATGTTGTGTGCAGTATAGTTGAATCAAAGTTTTTTAAGAAAATTGATAAGAATATTATTATAAAGATGAAATACAAAACCATAAATACAATAGTAATAATTGCTATGATTTTTTGAATATGAAAATATTGACTCTGCTTTTCAATCGCTCTTTCTATGAATTCCTGAGAAGCATATCCAAGGTATCCTCTGAACATTTCGCCCGATTCTTTCAATCTCAGTCCGGCAATTATGTAGGGAATCCCAATGACAGCACCTATTATGGTAAGACAACTGATTGCGCCAATTACTATCGTAAATACCCCTAAAAATTTCATGTCACCCGACATTTTGTTTACGATATTCTTGGTGAAAGGAGAGAGGGGTAATTCATTTTCCATTTAATTCTCTTCTATTAAATAAATTTAATGATTATGTTCTCAAAAAATAATCTATTATCTCCTCATCTGAAACAGATACCTGAAAATAATTCTTTAAAATAAAAAAGGCTGTCCAACAACATGACAGCCTTTTATAGGAGTTATTCAAATATAATTATTTCATTAATGACTTCGCTTTTCTGTTCTAACCTGATATCGTATAAATATCAAAATTCTTTTCATTCTCGGATTTTAATCTTTCTTTTTTATGTTCTTGCTTAATTGTTTTATTTACTAGTACGTTTCCGTTAATAATCGTAAATCTCTCTTGTATAGGCAGTTTATTCAAATCTGTTATAATGTCGTTTTTTTCTAAATGGATTCCTTCAATAGTTTTAACTGTTTCAGTATTCATCGCTCCAATTAAAGGTTTCTGAACATTAAATATTAAATAAGGTTTGGTGCGGGAGCTGTCTTTAATTTTATAAACCGTATAAGCAATTGCCATGAAAACTAAAACAGTAGTCGTGAATATTGAAAGTGAAGATTTTATTATTTCGATCAGTTCCATTTGAACCCTTCTAATTCTTTTTTGTTATTTATCCAATTATCATACCATTGCATATAAAAGAAATATTGGATAATATTAACATAAAAAGTAGAATAAAATGAGATTCGTCTCAATGTGAGAAAATGAAAATAATGATAAACTCATTCGAAATTCTTAATTAATTTTACTACCTTTGAATGTCTTTTTCTTTAGTGTTATAAATCATTTATAAAAAAGGTCGGATTGCTTTTATATCATTCCTTTAATAATTTAAGTTATTAAAATACAATAAGTTATCTTACCATTTATTATTTAATGAGGAGATATTATGACAAAGGCAGATATAGTTGATAAAGTTGCAATGGGTACCGGTTTAACAAAACTGGAAACAGAGGCAATAATTGAAGGTTTTTTTAAAACAGTAATTGAATCGCTGAAAGAAGGCAAAGGCATAGAAATTCGGGGCTTTGGAAGCTATAAGGTAAAGAAAAAAAATGCTCGCCATGCACGTAATCCAAAAACCGGCGACCAGGTAGAGGTTCCCGAACATTATGTGCCTACATTTAAATTTTCAAAGGATTTTAAGTTACTTGTTAATAAAGGAATGCTAGATTCGGAAACAATGAAATAATAATGGTAAAGTTTTGCCCTGAATGCGGTGTTAAATTAGATAAAGATTATGCCTTTTGTCCTAATTGTGGTTTTGAACTAGTTAAGGTTCGAGAAGAATTAAATAAATTATATTCTCCTGCCCCCAAGTCTAAATTGGTTCAAAATACTGAAAAACGGAAAACTCATTCTTCCCAAATTCTTCAGAAAAATTTAAAGATCAATAAATTATTCGTTATTATTGGGGGACTGATTTTATTGATATCTGTAATATTGTTCACTTCCGGTATTTTTAATACCCCTGAAGTCAGCCAACCGTTGGTTCAGGCTCCTGTTGAGAATAACCAGAAATCTGGTGTGGACCTGTCTAACATGAATGAAATTAAAAGACTTGAAGATCAGGTTTCAGCTAATCCTGATGATAGTCAGGCCCAGCTTCAGCTTGCGAATCTTAAACACGATTCCGGAATGTTTGAGTCGGCTATAGTCAATTATAAAAAATATCTGGAAACAAATCCTTCTGACGCCGATGCACGGGTCGATATGGGGGTTTGTTATTTTAGTCTTAAGAATTATAATGAAGCAATTGCTGAAATGAAAAAAGCAATTCAATATAATCCCAAACATCAGCTGGCTTATATAAATCTGGGCATTGTATCAGTATCAGCTGGTAGCTTTGATGATGCAAAAAAATACTGGCAAAAAGCAGTTGACCTTGACCCGGGCTCAGAAAATGGCCTTAAAGCTAAAGAATTATTAGAATCACATAAATAAAAGTAAAGGAGTCACCTAATGCCTTGTGGTAAAAAAAGAAAACGCCATAAAATGGCTACTCACAAGAGGAAAAAAAGATTAAGAAAGAATCGTCATAAGAAAAAAATAAGATAATCTTTTTAGTGGAAGATGAACTCATCTTGTAGTTCATCTTCCATCTCTTCTGCCAACTTAGCTCAGCTGGTAGAGCAACTCATTCGTAATGAGTAGGTCGCCGGTTCGATTCCGGCAGTTGGCTCACTAAGTGATTGTAAATAAAGAGCTTATAGCCACACTGTTTTTTAGCAGTTTTCATGAATTTCCCTAAATAACCCTATTTTACCCCCCTTTTTCGATGCCAACTATGGCAAAAACTATTGCAAAAAAAATTACCGTTAAGAAAAATTAAGTTCAAAAAAGAATTAAAATGTAAGGATTTGGGAAGGGGAAAAAGAGGGGCTAGTTAGGCCCCGGGTAATTTGAATTTATCAAGAGCTTTTTTAATGGTTTTATCATCTATTTGATTATAGAATTTGTCAGGAACATTGCCCTGACTATGACCCACGATTTCCCTAACAATTGCATCTTCGATTCCGAATCGATTCCTGCATAGCGTTATAAAAGTCTTCCTGAAAGTTCTCGCAGAATATCCTTTACCTTTTAATTTGATTACCTTAAAATATCTTGCAACTGCTCGACTAATACTTTCGACATTGTCATAGTTTAACAACTTTCCTGTCCCTACTTCGTCTATTCTCTTCTTTAGAATTTGGATCAGTTCCTTATGGAAAAATACTTGTCTATTTCTTTTGTTTTTAGAAGAGTAATATTTGATCATTCTCTTTTTTAGATCAATTTTTTCACAGGTAAAGGACAGAATATCAGATGGACGTAAACCGGTATAAAAAAGCAGCATGAAGGTTGTCTGCTGATTTGAGTTAAGAGTAGACATTTTTTTTCTTATTTTTTTTATATGGGGATCAGTAAAGATTATTTTATCCTTAACCTCCGGTTTTGTTTTTACATCTTTGTTTATTTTGAACATAGGTGTGTATTTATACTCAAACAAGAAATTCAGGAAGTGAATAAAGTGGGTTACGTAAGTATGATTCGTATTAGGTTGCCATCCTTTACCCCTAATTGCAATGATAAAATCTTCAGCAACTATTTTGTTGATTGATGTACATCTTTTATTCTCGTCATGAAATTCCTTAAAAAGATCGTATGTCCTCTTAAAATTATTTTTAGTTTTGGTATGCTTATCTTGTTGATAGCGAAGAAAATGTTCCTTAGCATCTAGAATGGTAATATCTTTAATTCCAATCTGTTTTAATTCTGAATTTCTCTTTGACATTTCTTTCTGTAATTGATCTGCATAGCGAATAGCTATTTTCTTGTTGGCTATGGTGGCTGGTAAATAAGTAGAAATTGTAGTTGTATTATCTTCCCGTGGTTTATAAATGTGTATGTGCCAGATTTTACCCCGTTTTCTTACAGTGGCCATGGTTTTTCTCCTTCATAATTAAATTTAATATCTCTCGTGGGTTGAATGTTTTATTTTTATTGGGTTTTTTACCCTGAAGCATGCGATCTAATTCTGCCGGTGAAAGCGGCTCTGAGGTTGAACTCTTTTTCTCTAGAATTAAATTATTCTTTTCATATCTAATGAGTTCCTGATATGGTATTTTTTTTCGTTTACCTATAAGTAAATATCCTATTTGGCCCATATCAATGAGTTCATTAAGAGATTCCTCATTGATATGGAGTATAGAAGCTGCTTTAGAAATAGAATATAGTCTCAGTTGGTTTTCCAGGCTAATAAAAGAACTACCTATTTCTTCCGGAAAGTTAGAATCTGTATGAATGTGATTCTTTGGAACAATATCAGCGGGGGAGTCTCGTCGAGCCATACTATGTCCCCATCCCAACACTGCTGGCTGCCACGAGCCCATAAACGGCAGCATTGCCTAACGAAAGGACTCGTCCAGCCATAGTGATTGAGTTGTTGGATGCCTCCACAGTGTTCTTATACCGATTATGTAAAATTAAAGGATACGACTTTACAAGAATATTTTTTGGCAAACTCAATAAATAAGTTGAGTTCTGATTCAAAGTCCTTCACTATAACTTTTTTTTCTCCTGCAACACTTATATCCATGCCTATAGTGAAATTATTAAATAATGTAAAACCTAACTTTTCTTGAAGCTCCCTATAGAAAGTTTTGGGCTGCATTACTTTATCTGATACAATAAAAAATGAAAATAACCCTTTATAGAGAGGATTCGGATAATCTATCTTGATTTGGGCCAATGCTTCATCCTTATGCGAAGCTAAAAAGTCGTTAA
>JARLHD010000480.1 GCA_031292435.1 Ignavibacteriaceae bacterium | reverse complement strand
GGAGAACGGAATTGATCTTCAGTTATCAGGGCATACGCATCACGGGCAGATGTTTCCGATTAATTTGATTACGGACAGAATTTATGAGTTAAGCCAGGGTTATAAGAAAAAGGGAAATACGAATTATTATGTATCATCGGGGGTGGGCACATGGGGACCTCCTGTACGGACGGGTAGCAGAAGTGAAATAGTGAATTTAAAGATTAAGTTCACAAATTGAGGGAAAATGAGGTTAATTATTTCCTTTTGAGTATTGACAAATTAGTATGCAGTTATTATGTTTATATTCCTTTTTGAATAATATTCCGCGATAGCTCAATGGTGGAGCATTCGGCTGTTAACCGAAGGGTTGCAAGTTCGAGTCTTGCTCGCGGAGCCACAGAACCCCAAAGTAATTTGGGGTTTTTTGTATTCAGGGGTAATGATTGATGGGTCATTTGAATAATAGAGTGGGCGCTAGTGGATTCGAACCACTGACCTCCTGCGTGTGAGGCAAGCGCTCTAACCAGCTGAGCCAAGCGCCCAATATTAAAGGATTATACAATAACTATTTAAAAATTACTTCGAAATAGAAATTGTGACACTACCAGATTTTCAATTAAAATAGATATGCTTAAGATAAATATATTTAAGACACTTTTAAACCTTCTTTTGACTTATCTATTCTAATTAAGCAAAACAAAGGCTATCATTTTCCCGAATATACTTAATACAAGTTTTTATGATTTTCTGAACTTTGCTTTTGATTCTTCTTATTTATTAACTTTATTAATAAGAATAATATTTGGAATGAATGATTAAGAGGAGGAGCGGATTAATAACAAACAGAATAAGATTCCTTCGAATCTCCGACGCTATGTACCATCGGAGGTTATTATTCCGAATCAGCCCCGCTTTGAACGGACAATGAATTGATCCAAAATTACCTAATGCGGACAGCTATATACAGTATTAGGTACGAATTATAAATATCTTGTTATAAAAATTTTATAATTCGATATTTGCATTATTATGATAATTATTAATAAGACAAGGCTAAATTGAAGTTATCGAAATATCTATCATGGCTATATGATCTGAACAAATGGATAAGATTTTTAATAATTCTTATCATCATTTTTATTATTGCTTATGCAGATTACATAACGCCAGCGGAATTCAGCGCAAGAATTTTTTATTTAATCCCATTATTCCTTGCAGTCTGGAATGAAAGCGGAATTAGTGCCGGAATATATTTTTCTATAATCTGCACAATTGTGTACTATTATACCGAATTGCTTCAGGGTAATATTCACTGGCACGGAGCAAGTCTTGTGTGGGAATTTCTAATTAATGGGGGCTATTATGTTGTTTTTGTAATAACAGTTGAGAAAATCAAAAATATAACTTTGTTATTATCAAGAAAAAATGAGGAGTTGAAGAAGGCAAATGATCAAAAGGACAAATTATTTTCAATTATAGCTCATGATCTGAGAAGCCCATTCCAGGGATTTTTAGGAATAACACAAAGTCTGGCTGAGAATGCAGATAGTTATACCGGTGAAGAGTTAAGTAATTTATTTGTTAAAATGCATCAAACTGCAGATAATTTATTCAGTTTACTGAAGAACCTACTTGAATGGACGCAGATGCAAAAAGGATCTATGAGTTTTCAGCCAAAAGAATTTTCATTAACTGATTTAATAACTGAAAATATTTTAGCGTTGGAAAGAAGAAGTGAGCAGAAGGGAATTAAATTAATTAATAACGTACCGAAGAATGTGAATGCATTTGGAGACGAAAAGATGATAGGTTCAGTTATATTGAATCTAATATCAAATGCGATAAAATTCACTAACAGAGAAGGAAAGGTAACGATCAGCCTTCAAAATAGAGCGGATAATAATATTATTGAAATCTCTGTAAATGATACGGGGACAGGCATGCCAGCGAGTACAGTTGAAAATTTATTCAAAGTTGGGGAAAAAGTCAGATCAGTTGGAACTGATGGAGAACTAAGTACAGGGTTAGGATTGCTGCTCTGCAAGGAATTTGTTGAAAAGCATAATGGAAAAATCTGGGCGGTAAGTGAACTAAACACAGGAAGCACATTTAGTTTTACACTTCCATCAAATAATAAACAGTAATACATTTTGAAAGACCAAACCGCATAACCTTATTCATTTTTCTTAAAGGAGATCTGCAATGGCTAGACGTATTGTTGGTATTCATGAGAAACTACCTATTTTAGAGACCCTACCACTTAGTTTTCAACATCTGACCGCAATGTTTGGTGCAACGATACTTGTACCAATCCTCCTTGGAGTTAATCCAGCGATTGCATTATTAATGAATGGAATTGGAACATTAATATATACATTAGTTACAAAGGGGGGTATACCCGCTTATTTAGGTTCCAGTTTTGCTTTTATTGCACCTTCATTGTTGATAATTAGTACTTATGGAGGGTTCAACCATGCACAGTCCGGATTTATATTTTTCGGATTATTTTTTGTTGTGATTTCATTTGTAGTAAAGCTATGGGGGATAAAGTGGATTGACATAGTGATGCCTCCTGTAGTAATGGGTGCGGTAGTAGCCATAATCGGACTTGAGCTAGCACCAGTTGCGGCAAGACAAGCAGGTTTAGCACCATGGCCCACAGCGGTTGGAAAAACTATTCTTCCATTTGCTGTTGATACGAATATTCTAACCGTTTCGATGTTTACACTTTGCATAGGAATTGCAGGATCGGTAATGTTTAAAGGTTTTATGCAGGTAATTCCTATCCTTTTTGCAGTTGTCTGCGGATATTTACTTGCCTTAGCAAAAGGAATGATTGATACAAATACAATTAGTAATGCAGCCTGGTTTGCCTTACCCAAATTTCATGCTCCACGTTATGATTTAAATGCAATCATAATAATTGCGCCCGCATGTATAGTAGTACTAGCAGAACATATCAGCCATTTGATTGTTACAGGAAAAATTACTGAGACAAACCTAATGGAAAATCCAGGTTTGCACCGTTCATTACTGGGAGACGGAATCAGTAATATTTTGTCAGGGTTCACGGGCTCAACCCCAAACACAACTTATGGTGAAAATATTGGTGTTATGGCTATTACCCGAGTTTACTCAGTTTGGGTTATACGTGGAGCTGCTATTCTTGCTATAATTTTTTCATGTATTGGAAAGATATCTGCAGCAATTTCAACGATTCCAACACCTGTGATGGGAGGAATTACAATGCTGCTTTATGGAGTTATTGCAGTACAGGGATTACGTATTTTTGTTGAGCAAAAAGTTGATTTCAGTAAAAACCGCAATATGGTTTTGGGAGCAATAACGTTTGTAGTTGGAATAAGCGGAGCCAGCATAAATATTGGATCTGTGCAATTAATGGGAATGGCATTTGCAGCGATAACAGGAGTTATACTTTCACTACTTTTCTGGTTATTAATCAAACTGGGGTGGATGGACGCGGATACTTAAAATAATTATTAATTTGATGTAAGTTCTACCACAATTACAAATGAAAATACTTCTTATTTTTTTCTAAAAAAGGAGGTATTTTATGTTTACGCTACATATCGTGATAACTATGAGCGGCTGGCAAAGATAAAAAAGATTTATGATCCACAGAATTTATTCCGTGTTAATCAGAATATAAAACCCGGGTAAAAGTGGTAGTAAGATTTAAGGATAGAATTAACTACCCTGAATGAACCGGGTAAGTTCGCCAATGACTGTATCTTTTTCCTCAAGGACAGCTTCAACAACATCGCCGATGGAGATAATACCTGATAATTTATTATTCTCGATAACGGGTAAGTGCCGGATTTTTTTATTTATCATAAGAGCCATACATTCTTCTATACTCTGGGCTGGTTCTACATAAATAACTTTGTCTGACATAATATCTACGACCTTAGTATCTTTTGAAAATTTACCATGCAGAACAACTTTTCTAGCATAATCTCTTTCGGAAAGAATTCCCTTAACGTTTCCATTATCAATAACTAAAACGGCCCCAGCTTCCTTTTCCGCCATTACCTGAAGAGCATCAAAAACTGTAGCCTCAGGTGAAACTGACCAGATTAAATTTCCCTTCTTATTTAGAATTTCTCTAACAGTTCGCATAATTTTTCCTATTTATAAATAATAAAATCAAAGACATTCCCATCAAAATCTTTATTAATTTAAACAATTTATTTAAGCTAAAAAAAGGATTTAGATCAAATAATTATTAAAATGTTCTAAGCAGGAATATATTCTATTTTAGGTATCAAACACAAATAGTAAGAAAGGAGAGAAAAATCAAATAAAACCATGGATAAGTTTTAAAACGTTGTTTTTTAATTGCTTAATAGTCCCATCATTCAAGATATGCATATCGATTAAATGTGGACTTATACCCTGTTCGGAAGCATGACCATCCGGGACACATCCGGGTCTGTTAATTTCAATTACGATACCCCCCAGTTCCTTTACAAGTTCAGATTCATTATTAAATCTGCAATCATCAATGGCTAAAACTTTATAAAGAGGAGCATAAATTTCAATCTGTTCTCTCATTTTCTTGACCCAAATGTCATAATCATAGGCCCTGCCACATTCAGTACCAATAACCTGTAAAAGCCTCCTACCTTTTTCATCTTTAACACCGTCCCAATTAAAGGATGAAAGGGCAATTTGTTTAACAGGGTCGGCAAAACTAAGAATTTTTACACCTGAAATAAAATTCGCCGCTGTTGTCTTACCGGACTGAGCAAGACCTGTAAATGCGATAATCTTCATATAATATTTTTATGGATTGTTTTCACAAATATAAACACGAATAAATAAATAATCATGTTTTTCATGAAAGGAAAATATAAAATGTTCCATAATTCCTTAATAAGCAAAATCTTACATAGTTATAAGCAATTGAGCTAAAATAAATCAAAAGAATTTTAGGCATGCAGAAAGATTGATAGAGGATGTAATTTTTCTTAAGACAAACAAGATAATTCTTTTGAAATAGAGAGAAAAGAAATAGATTATTTAGAAGACCGGGTAATTAAAGTAGAAAAGACATTATTTCCTTTATCATCATAATAAACTCCTGTGGCTGATACGGGAGTTAATGTCATTGATAAAAATCCAGGTGAACCTAAACCAAACTTGACATCTGCTCGGTCACTAACAGGTCTAGATACAGAACCTCCTCCACATACGAAAAAATTTATGTTATCATGAACCAAATATTGTAGAATATGTTCGTGACCACATAAATAGATCCTTACCCCATATTTCTTAAGAAGCGGAAGAATATCATCAATTAACTCTTTTGTATTACCATGATTACCTACTGAGGAATAGATAGGATGATGGCCAACAACAATCTTCCAGGCTGCATGAGATGATTCCAAAACAGAATCAATCCAGAAAAGTTGTTTATGGATATCTTGTCCAAGGACATGATATATTGAATCATTATTCCTGTAATCAGTAATAAAAGGAGATGTATCTATATGAACAAAAAGGACACTTGTTGTGTCATTGATTTTTTCAGTATGCGCATAATATCGTGCGGGCATTTTCCAACGACTACTTAAATTAGAATATTCAATTTCTGCCTGCGGGTTACCGACATAATCATGATTTCCAAGTGAAGCATACCATGGAATCATAAGAGAGGGGGAAGAATAAATATCTTCATATTCACTTTTCCACCGAAGATCGTGTGCATCAGGTATACCATTAAGATGATAATTATCGCCGCCAGTAATTATAAATTTACTTTTTTCAAGTTCAGCAATTTTACCTAACTGAACCGCTATATCGCGCTGAATTTTACCACCTTGTCCCCCGAAATCACTAATCACCAGAAAATTAAGAGAATCGGGTAATTGCTTATTAGACGAAGTTTGTGCATAAACACTTAAATCAAGTAGGATTAATAGAAAGATTAACCGAGAAAAAACTAAAGATTTATTAAGAAAAATCATATATCAAATTGATAGAATTAATTATTAAAGATACAAAAGCCCTGGATAGTACCAGGGCTTATGCTTATATATATTAAATAAATAAAATGGAATAATTACTTTTTCTGTTTTTTTAAGGCAGTAGTATTGGCAATTTCAGACTGGCATGCTTTCTTATATTTTTCATCAGTAAGTCCCTGTTTGAAAAATTCAATAGCCTTATCGTAATCGCCTTTTTGTTTATACATAACACCTTTATAATAACCAATAGCTCCTTCAGTAACTGTGTTCTTTACAGACAGGGCCTTATCGAAAGATTGAAGAGCAAGTTCATATTTTTTCTTTTCGGTATAACTTTTACCAAGCCACAGATATGCCTGATCATATTCAACCTGCTTATTAGCATTATTAAAATTTTCAATTGCAGTATCCCATTTTTTCTCAGTATAAGCTGCAACTCCAATCTGAAAATAGACTGCTTTTAAGGATTCTTTACAATTAGTTCTAATAGTTTCATTTTTGGTTATTTCCTGAGCTTTTATATAATTAGGAAGTGCATTTTTATAATCTTTAGCAGAAAAGAACAAACCACCCAAAGTATAATAACCGATATCATAGGTAGAATCAAGAGCAATTGCAGATTTAACTTCAGCAATTGCTTCAGGAGATTTCTGCATTTTTGACAGAGTAATCCCTTTAGTTAAATAGACTTTAGGATCTTTCTTGATTGCGAGAGATTTATCAAACATCGCAATTGCCTCGTCAAATTTGCTTGATTTTGTCAGGTCGATGCCCTGGTTATAATATTCAATTGCTATTGTTTGCTGCATATCATTTATTCTAGCTTCGGCCTCGGCTTTTTTCTGAGGATCTTTAGTTAAATTTATCAAATCCTTATTAGCAGTAATTGCCTTATCATAAAGTTTTAGGTTATTATAAGAAGCTGCTAATTGAATATATGCCGGTTCTGAAGTTTTATCAAGAGTAATACATTCTTCAAACTGTTTAGCCGAACAATCCCAATTACTCAACTTAAAGCAGATTTGTCCTTTTAGAAACACGATTCGATAATCGTGAGATATAGCGAGAGAGCTATCAATAAAAACTTCAGCATCTTTCAAATTATTAGCTTTCATAGCTTCGACGCTTTTGTTATAATAGATAGCTGCGTTCACATCCATTTTATGAGTAGAGTCCTGTTGTTGAGCAGGAGCACAAATAGAAAAAAGGATTAAAAAAGCAAGAATTGACCAATAAAATGAGTTCATGTGTTCCTTTAATTTATGTTATTAAAAAATAAAATTGGTGATAGAATTTAAACTACCCAATTGAACTGAATCATACAGTAATCTATTATAAAAGCACGAGTTAACTATTGATTAAGTTTATAGTCTGAAGTATTTCCCTGAAAATATTTATAAACTTAAAATGTATAATCTATAAAAAAACTTAAAAATACAACATATTCTTAAAAATTTTTGTTCTAAACCACAAATAGTATAAAAGAAGAATATAAGTATCGGGAATAAGGTGACGAATATAATCAAATGTGCCTTTTAATACCCAGCAGAAAAATAAAATGGTTTCTCACGTTGTTTCTGAAATTATTATTGTAAAACTTGACTAATTAACAATCCAGTTATATTTTAAGTTAATAATAAAAATTTTTAATTTGAATTGGACAATGAAATTAATACGAAATTCAATTTTATTAATATTTATTTCATCTTTATCAATTCAAATTTTTTCTCAAACGAAACAATCAAATATAAAAATGGAAATCAAAATCAAAAGCAATGTATTCCATGAGGGAGGTACTATACCTTCAAAATATTCTTGTGAAGGAGAGAATATATCACCTGAACTTCACTGGAATGAAGTGTCAAAGGAAGTAAAATCCTATGCAATAATTCTAGATGATCCTGATGCTCCAGGGGGTGATTTTGTACATTGGATAATATTTAATATACCAGGGGATATGAAGGAACTACATGAAAATGTTACACCTTCGAGAAATATTCCAGATGAAGTTATGGTTGGGACAAATAGTTTTGGCAGGATAGGGTATAGAGGACCATGCCCCCCTTCAGGGAAGGCACATCATTATTATTTTAGAATATATGCATTAGATTCAATTCTTCATCATGTTGAATCAGGTTCTACAAAAGAGCAGTTAACGAAAGCAATGGATGGGCATATTATTGCCAAAGGGGAACTAATGGGTATTTATAAGAGAAGAGAACAATAATGAAATTCAGAGAAAGGGGGTATGATTTTAATATTGTAAAAGTTTTGTAAAGAAACATATCTCCATATGAATTCAGGGGTAAATGATTTAGTTTTGTATTGAAATTAAACATATAAACCAACCTTCAGTCACTCCCCTGATAGATTTAAAATATCCGATGAATGAACGTTGATTATAAAGAGGAAAGCAATAATGCAGAGTTCACTTCATCATTTTCATATACCTGTAATGGGATTAGGATTTACAATCGACTCTCCTATCAGGGTAGCACCTTTTGGAATATCATCAGTAATTTCAATAGTAGATGACGTCTTAATTGAAAGAATACGGAAATATTATTCTCAAAAATTTAACATTCCTTATAGTGAAATAAAACTAAAATCACCTGACAGCAGAGCCAAACGTGTAACAGAGTATCTGAATCTTGTGCAACTGATAATTCAACTTAAAATGGAAGAGATAAAGGGTCAACCATTTTTCGTTCTGAATGACAAGGCTAAATATTTCCAGATGCTTCCAGAAGAAAGTCCACTAAAAGTTTCATACGAAAAACTGCTTTTGATGAAGAATAATTTAGAAAGCCTTCATATGTCAGAAAAACTAACAAGTATGATGCGTCCCGGATCTATTGATGTAAACATAATGTCGAAGGTTGATAAACAGAACTATGATGAAAATGGAGAGAAACTGGGTGATGAATATAGTGATGCTAAAGCTGTCTTACGTGGATTTGCGAAAAGTAATCTTAATTCGTCTTTGGTATTGTCAGCAGGATTCAATAGGAATTTATGCAGTTATATCGCTCAGTTCGGTGATTTTTACAGAGATAATAAAGGTGAGTTAAAGAAAAAGATAACAATAAAAGTAAGTGATTTCCGTTCAGCACTTATTCAAGGAAAATTTCTGGCAAGCAAGGGTTTGGAAGTGAGCGAATTCAGGATTGAGTCTGGCTTAAACTGTGGTGGACACGCATTTGCTTCACAGGGATATCTTCTCCCTTCCCTATTAAATGAATTCAAGGAGAAGAAAGAGCAGTTAACAATACAACTTAAACCGCTTATTATTAATTTTTATAATAGTATAGGAAGGACCTATCCCGAAGCCGCAATAGAAATGAAACCGTTAATAACTGTACAGGGGGGAATTGGAACAAACGGAGAAGCGCGAAGACTGACTGAGGATTTTGGATGTGATTCAACCGGTTGGGGTACACCATTTCTGCTTGTGCCAGAAGCGACCTGTGTTGATAGGGATACGATGGCTCTTTTGATAAATGCGAAAAAGGAAGATCAGATATTAAGTAACGTTTCTCCACTTGGTGTTCCGTTTAATAATCTTAAAAGTACTACTTCAGAGTTATGGACGAAAGATAGAGCCCAAACTTCAAAACCCGGATCTACTTGTCCTAAGGGATTCTTAAAATTAAGTTCTCAACTTACGGGCGAGCCACTATGTATGGCCTCTAACCTATATCAAATCAGAAAGCAAGAGGATTTATTACTTTCGAACAAATCTGAAGAACAAAAGAAAATTGAAAGAGAATCTTTTTCAGAAAAAGTTTGTTTATGCGTACACCTTGCAAACGGAGCACTCAGCGCTTTAAATATAATTAAAGGGGGGGGAACTGTTCCAAAGGCAGTATGTCCGGGTCCGAACATTGCATATTTTAATAGAGAATATTCGCTTAGTGAAATGGTTGATCATATTTATGGACGGGGAAAATCTTTAGTTTCTTCAGAAAGGCCACACATGTTCAGTCAAGAAGTTGAGCTATATGTTACATATTTTGAAAAATTGCTGACCACAATGGAAATGAATGATGCAGGAAAATCATATCTTAAAATATTCCTTGAAAACCTTGAAAACGGGATTGATTTTATATTATCTATTGCTGAAAAGAAACCGTTTGAAGGAGAAAATTTGGAGACGGTAGTATCATTTGTCTTAAATCAGAGAGAAAGGCTACATACTATCAGTAGGAAAGTGCTACCAACGAAATCATCTCTTATTGCATCATAAATGACTCAGTTCCTGAATATATTTTTTCTACCTTCAGGAATATTTATAAATCATTTTCCGTGGAGCCTTGCCTACTATTAAAAACCTGCACAACTTCCCTGTCAACATCTGTAAATCTTTTTAGAAACCAAGTCTCAAGAATATAGCATATAAAATAAAAATATATCAAAAATTAATATTCTTTAGACTTTTGAGTTGAATATTCATTATATTTGATTTAACATGAAAATAATAATGATACAATTTGACTTGGAATAAAATCATTAAATAAAAGGTCCGATATGAAGAATCTACACGATCAATCAACAGGGGATCTTGAAAGATATTTTTTTAACACTCTCATGGATAATATCCCAGACAGAATCTACTTTAAGAATAATAAGGGAGAATACATTCAAATAAATAAGGCAGCTGCTTTGAGAAGGGGCATGAGTGATCCGAAAGAAGCAATAAACAAAACTGATTTTGATTTTTTTACAAAGGAGCACGCAGAACAAGCATTAAAAGATGAAATAGAGATTATTAGAAATGGAAAAGTATTAGAAAATATAGAAGAAAAACAGACATGGATTGGAAGCAAGGAAGATTGGGCTTCAACTACTAAGGCGCCCATCCGTAATGATTATGGAGAAATTATAGGTACATTTGGAATAACAAGAGACATAACAGAAAGTAAAAAGGCGCAGGAAGCTCTTGAACAATCAGAAATAAAATTAAAAGAGCTAAATGCAATAAAGGATAAATTCTTCTCAATTATAGCACATGATCTCAGGGGTCCATTTAACGGTCTATTTGGTTTGTTAGACATGGTGAGAGAGGATTTTGACGAAATTGGTGTCGATGAGGTTAAAGAGAATCTTGAAACAATGAATGAGATATTGCGGAATCTATTCCAGTTACTTGAAGATCTTCTTGAATGGGGTAGAATTCAGCGAAACGTTTTCGATTATTCTCCTACTAATGAGAACATATGTCAGACTATAAAAAATGTTGTGGATTTATATAGGATAAACGCCAAAAATAAAGGAATAAACCTTATTCTTAACCTACCAGAATCATTATTAATTGAGTTTGATAAGAAAATGATCTCAACAGTAATCAGGAACCTGCTAACTAACGCAATAAAATTTACAGAGCCAAGAGGCACTATAAAAATTTCAACAATGGATGGTTCAAATAAGATTATAATATCAGTTGAAGATACAGGAGTCGGGATTTCAAATGATAACCTTCATAGATTATTTAACCTTACAGAATATTTTTCCACAAAGGGAACTAATAATGAGAGTGGGACCGGGTTAGGTTTAATTCTTTGTAAAGAATTTATAGAGAAGCATGGCGGAAAAATGTCTGTGGAGACAGAACTTAAAAAGGGAAGCATTTTTTCTTTTTCGATACCGAAAAAACTGTTACAGGCCTGATTTTGTAATTCATTAGTGATGAATAAATTGAGGGAATCGGGTAAAGATTTTTATATTACCTATATTTCAGAATAACTTCGATTGCATGTTTTAAATCTTTCTCGGTATAAGGTTTCATTAAAAACAAGAACGGATCGGGTAAAGAAGCTCTCCTAATTGTTTCCTCATTTTCTAAAGCAGTTATATAAATTATTGGTGTTGGATGTTGATATGAAATTATTTTAGCGGCTTCGATACCATCTAAAGAACCTCCCAACATGATATCCATTAAAATAAGATCCGGCTTATCTTGTTCAACTTTTTGGATAGCCAAAAGTGCATTATTAACAACTGAAGTGACTATATAACCCAACTTTAACAATGTAACCCGTAAATCCATTGCAATTATAGATTCATCTTCAACCACAAGAATTCTTGGCTTTAATTCCATTATTACCTTTAATGTTTTTAGTGATTGATATTAGTTCGTTTCTATTTAGCTTTTGTTCTTCATTTTATTAATAAAAATTAGAATATAATTGATTCAATAAAGTTGAGTAACATCAAAGCAAAGGTTAGAAATTTAAGTATTTTCAACAAAGTATAAAGGATTTAATTTAGAATGGATATTAATAAAGTTGAATTAAATTTATTTTCTGGAATACATTTTAGAAATATTTATAGGTGGAATGTTGAAATAGTCCATAAGAAATAAGGATACGGGATAATATATTAATTATTTTTTCTTTTTTTCGAATATTTTATCAGAAATTCCTTTATTTATTCTATAGTTAGAGTATGTTATATAAACCTTACCATAGGCAGTTTTACCAAGGTTTTTATTGGATTCCGATTCTGCCTGTCCAGATAGGGACTTAGGAAGATTCATTTTGTCGATATTAAAACCGAAAATCATATAACTAGGGAGCCAATAGTCTTTATTCCCTTCATCGTACTTTAGATCAATGGTAAAGGTCCCATTCGTTTTAGTAGTTGATTCAATTTTTCTAATAATATTATATGATTGGTCAATCCAAAATGTAGTAAGTACAATATCTCCCTTATCTGACGAAGGAATAATTTTTATAACAGACACAAGATGATTATCCAGATACTCTTCCTTTTGAAAAAGTGCTGTATAATTATTTTTTAAGAAGGACAAAGGAGAGAAATTTATTCCTTCCTTAGGAAGCATAGCAAAACCATCAGATTCAAAGTTAATTTTGTCAGGCTGTTTAAAATATATTTTTGCTTTAGTTTCGGGTACCTTTATAAAATCAACATCGACCTTAACCTGAACATCAACGACATAATCTTTCACTTTACTGAAAGTATCAACGACTTTTTTAAGAATGAGGTCAGGGTCTTTACCTTGCGGAAATTCAAATCCACATAATAAAAACATAACATATACTAGTAAATTATTCATAATAAACTCCTGGATACTAGGTAAGGATGTCCTTTTTATAAAAAATGTAAACAGTAGTTCCAAAGAAAGCTATGATATGTCCGACTAAAATAAAAGTGGAATCTATTATTTTGGAAATATCGATCGGCTCATCGAAAAACAATCTCCAGGAAGACATATAGTTTGTAAAGAGGAATGGCTTAATTTTTTGGAATAAATCAATATCAATTGCAGAAATAATTAAAAAAACTATTATTATAGCCATTGTGGACACTATAGGGCCTATCGCATTTTCGACAAGTGACGAAAACAAAAAAGCGAGAGAAGCAACTACCATCATACTTAAAGAAGCAAACATATACCCTAATAAAAATCTCCACAAGATATCATATTTCGGAAAAATTACAATACTGGAACTTTTAATTACGATTAATTCACCAACTCCGAAGATAAATACTCCCAAACCAAGACTAATAATTGCTAACCATAACACCAATAAGTTGGTGTAAATAATACCAGAGATAAATTTTGACACTAAAATTTTAAACCTTGAGACAGGTCTAGTGATAAGAAGGCGATATGTACCTGCTGTGGCTTCACCTGCAAGAAGATCTGCAGCAACCAAAGTAATTAAAAATGGAATATGAACTACAAGACTATTTAAAATGATATATGAAATTAGGTATCCGTTAAGGAGGTTACCGACAAATACAAATGACTGCTGGAGGTTCCGTGTCATAAAATCAAGCGATCTCTCCCCTTCGGAAAGCATAGCAAGTTGAATAATTGGGACCAATACTGCAATTGCAATAAAACCTATATAGGTTCTCCATTTTTTAAATATTTTATAAAGCTCAATTTTTATTAAAGTTAACATCAAAATCCCTTCTCGGTGATATTAAGGAAATATTGTTCTAGTGAACGGGAAGGAATAATTGCATCAACTTCAATACCATTTTCTACCATAAATTTATTCAACCTGGATATTTCAGGATTAGCTAATATAAAAACGATCTTATTATTGGCCAATGATTCAATTTTGTTTAACCAAGAAGTACCCTGTAAAATCATTTTTGTTTTTTCAGTATCCTTAACTTCAAACGTGACCTTAAGATTATCGACATTTAAGAGATCATTTACATAGCCCTCTACTATGGCAGAACCTTTATCAATAATTATCATTCTATTGGCAACCAACTCTATTTCATTCAGTAAATGACTCGAGATAAAAATAGTTTTCTTACGCTCATGGCTTAGAAAAAGAATAAGATCCCGCACTTCTTTCATACCCTGCGGATCGAGTCCAGTAGTCGGTTCATCCAAGATAATAAGCTCCGGATCATGAATCAGAGCCTGAGCGAGACCCAACCTCTGTTTCATGCCGAAGGAATATGTTTTAACTTTACTTTTATATCTTTTCTCAAGGCCTACTAGTTCAAGGACTTCCATTATACGATTTCTAGTAACATCAATTTGGGAAAGTTTTCCAAGTATTTCCAGATTTTTATAAGCGGACAGATAGCCGTAAAAATCAGGTTTCTCGATAATAGCTCCAATTTTTTTTAATATTTCAATCCGATTTATTCTCAATTCTTTCCCGAAAATCTTAATATTTCCATCAGTTGGAGCTATTAAAGATATTAACATTCTAATAGTAGTACTTTTACCTGCTCCATTTGGACCCAAAAAACCAAACACATCCCCGTTGTAGACATTTAAATTGAGATTATTTACTGCACATAAATCACCAAAATATTTTGTAAGGTTTTGAACTTCAATTATTTTATCGTTGGTCAAGATTATTTCCAGAATTCTACTGTAATAGTTTATAAAGATCTTTATTTCAGATGAAATATTACTTTAACAAAAATATGATATAATACGGAAATTTGTATTATAATTAAGTATCCGGCACAAGTTTCGTATACAGTCGAAAATAAATCAAAGTTAGCGCAAACCTGATATGATAATAAAAGATTGATTCATATTACTATATTAAAGGGCCAAGCAGATTTAAGATTTGGATATTAGACAAAATATCCCAATCTTAATTTAGAATCTTTTCAAATAAAATTATTTGAATGTTCTTCTTGCTAGTTTATACACTTTTTTTTACTTTGAAAAAAAATGGAAATCAAATGCAGCACTTCATTTGCTAATCAAATAATAATTATTAAGTTACTAAAAGAATAACATATGAAGAAAAATCACACCGGAGTTTATTAATGCAAATAAGAAGATATTTTACTGAATCTGGACAAGACCCTTTATCGAGGATAAAATTTGTAAGTAGAAATTCTGAAATAAAAAATCCTGATGGATCAATTGTTTTCAGGATGGATGATGTTGTAATACCAGAAGGCTGGTCCCAAGTAGCCACGGACATAATTGCACAAAAATATTTTAGAAAAGCCGGCGTACCCAAACTGTTAAAAAAAATTAAGGAAAAAGGTGTGCCTTCATGGCTCCAACCATCAAAAGCTGATATAGAAAACTTAGAATTACTCCCTGAAAAAGATAGATATTCTTCTGAAGCAGACACACGACAGTTATTTCACAGATTAGCGGGGTGTTGGACTTACTGGGGATGGCGTGCAAATTATTTTAATAATGAAGAAGATGCTAAAGCCTTTTATGATGAAACAATATATATGCTTGCGACACAACTGTCATCTCCTAATAGTCCACAATGGTTTAATACAGGATTAAATTGGGCTTATGGTATAACAGGACCATCACAGGGCCATTTTTATGTTGATTATAAAACAGAAGAATTGGTTTCATCGAGTGATGCCTATACTCATCCTCAACCACATGCATGTTTTATACAATCGATAGAAGATGATTTGGTTAACGATGGGGGAATAATGGACTTATGGGTTCGTGAAGCCCGATTATTCAAATACGGATCCGGTACCGGGACTAACTTTTCAGAGTTAAGAGGATCAAGTGAACCCTTAAGCGGGGGTGGACAATCATCAGGATTAATGTCCTTTCTTAAAATTGGTGATCGTTCTGCCGGAGCGGTAAAATCAGGAGGAACTACAAGACGAGCAGCAAAAATGGTTACCCTTGATTTGGATCATCCTGATATAGAAGAATATATTAATTGGAAAGTAATAGAGGAACAGAAAGTTGCGGCACTTGTTTCCGGTTCTAAGTTGTGCAATTATCATTTAAACTCAATAATGAAAGCCTGTTATGATGAGCACCCCGAGAATGACAGGTTTAATAAACAACTTAATAAGAAGCTAAAATTAGCGGTTGTTGAAGCAAGGAAAGCCGAGATTCCTAATAATTATATCGAAAGGGTAATTCAGTTAGCAAAGTTAGGTTTTAAATCAGTCGAATTTCCGACATATGATATAGATTGGAATTCTAGTGCCTATGCTTCAATTTCAGGACAGAATTCTAACAACTCAGTAAGAATTAATAATAGCTTTATGAATGCTGTAATTAATGATGGTGAATGGAATCTTTATTGGCGAGTTGAGAAGAAAAAAGCAAAGGAGGAAGGAAGAGAGCCGATCCCATGTAAAATATTAAAGGCAAGAAATCTTTGGAATGACATAGCATATTCTACCTGGTCATGTGCTGATCCTGGCATACAATATCATAATACAATAAATGAATGGCATACTTGTCCCGAAGATGGGGAAATAAAAGCTTCCAATCCATGCAGCGAATATATGTTTCTTGATAATACTGCATGCAATCTTGCATCAATGAATTTGATCAAATTCTACGATTCACAATTACATACGTTTGATATTGAGAAATTCAGACATGTGACTCGAATATGGACAATTATTTTAGAAATAAGTGTACTAATGGCACAATTTCCGAGCAAGGAAATAGCACAATTAAGTTATGATTTCAGAACCTTAGGATTGGGATACGCTAATTTTGGTTCCTTATTAATGCAACAGGGTATTCCATATGACAGTAATGAAGGTCAAGCAATTTGCGGCGCAATAACTGCCATTATGCATATGACAGCTTATTCAACTTCAGCTGAAATAGCTAAAGAACTGGGTACATTTAACAAATATTCCAAGAATAAGGATCATATGTTACGGGTAATTCGTAATCACAGAAGAGCTGCATACAATGTTCCAGAAGAAGAATACGAAAGATTATCTATATTTCCTTATGGAATTGACCCTAAATACTGCCCTTCCGATCTATTAAGGGCTGCGCGGGAGGATGCTGATAAAGCTTTAGATATGGGGATAAAGTATGGATTCAGAAATGCACAAGTTACAGTAATTGCTCCTACTGGAACAATCGGACTAATAATGGATTGTGATACAACAGGATTGGAACCCGATTTTGCTCTTGTTAAATTCAAAAAATTAGCTGGAGGAGGATATTTTAAGATCATTAATCAGTCAATCCCATCAGCACTAGAAAGATTGGGTTATAATAATGATCAGATAACTGAGATTATTAAATATGCGAAAGGTTCGGGTTCGTTATCTGGGAGTCCTTATATTAACCAAGAATCATTAAAGTCAAAAGGATTTACAGACGATACGATTGGGAAAATAGAAAGAGCACTTCCTTCTGTTTTCGAAATAAGTTTTGCATTCAATAAATATATATTGGGAACTGATTTTCTGATTGATAATTTAAGATTAACAGAGGAACAAATAAATTCCTATGATTTTAATCTATTAATTTCAATCGGATTTTCAAAGCAAGAAATTGCTTCGGCTAACGATTATATTTGTGGCACTATGACAATTGAAGGAGCACCATTTCTAAAACATGAACATTATCCAATCTTTGATTGTGCAAATAAATGCGGTAAAAAGGGAACTAGATTTATTAGATCTACAGCACATATTAAGATGATGGCTGCAGCCCAACCTTTTATTTCCGGAGCAATTTCAAAGACAATTAATCTTCCCAACTCTTCCAGCATTGAAGATATTAAAGATGCTTTTTTACAATCCTGGAGAATGGGTATTAAGGCAAATGCTTTATATAGGGACGGTTCCAAGCTATCCCAACCATTAAACACAATTAATGAAGAAGAACTTGAAGCTTTGCTTGACGAGAAAGAGAATAATGATATTATTAGAATAGCAGAAAGAATAATTCATCGTTATATCGCTAAAAGAAGAAGATTACCAGATAGAAGAACCGGATATACTCAAAAAGCTAAAATCAACGGTCAATCAGTTTATATTAGAACCGGAGAATATGATAATGGTCAAATTGGAGAAATATTCATAGATATGCATCGTGAAGGGGCGGCATTCAGGAGTCTTTTGAACTGTTTTGCGATAGCAATTTCACTAGGATTACAACATGGAGTGCCATTGGAAGAATTTGTTGATGCATTTGTATTCACCAGATTCGAACCAAGTGGAATTGTAACAGGAAATGAAAAGATAAAAATGTCCACTTCTGTAATTGATTACATTTTCAGAGAACTAGCTGTAAATTATTTAGGAAGAACTGACCTCTCACACGTTGACCCAAATGAAAACAAAACAAAATTATCACCAGGAATTATTAAGAAATTTTCTGAACCAGAATTTGAAAGTGAAGAAGTTGTAAGTGAAAGATTAGTTGAACTTGATAAGAATGAAACGAAAAAAATTGCTACTTTAAGTACTTATTATGAATCGGGCAATAAAACAAAAGATAGTACTTATACCAAAGTAAAACAAGCTATAGAAAAGGGATATACCGGAGATATTTGTCTTGAATGCCAGAGTCTCACAATGGTACGAAACGGCACTTGTTTAAAATGTATGACTTGCGGCTCAACTTCCGGATGTAGTTAAAATTTTAATTAAGAGAAAATAAATCCTCTCTGGCAAGGTGATGAATTAATTACATCTTTGAACCCATTATCCCTTCTATTCTACGGCCTCCCATAAAACGTTGGGAATAGTAATCAAGATCTAAAGATGAAACAATTACTCCATTTTTAGAACTTGAATGAGCAAAAAGATTATCACCAATATATATGCCGACATGCCCGGGACGAACCCTTCTTCTTGTATTAAAGAAAATAAGATCTCCAAACTGCAATTTTTCGCGGTCGTCCACTACAAATCCTTGAGTATATTGATCTTTAGCAGATCTTAATAGAATAACAGAAAAAGTGTTTTGGAAAATAGCCTGTGTAAAAGCTGAACAATCGATACCATTTTTAGAATTTCCACCATATTTATAAGGCGTATCAAGGTATTTAATTATTTCCATCAACATTTTTTCTTTTATTGAATTGTCGGCAGGTAAATTTTTGGAATCCTTGTTTATAGCAATTTTCTGCATTATTGAAGAAATATCTATGGATTGAGTTTCATCAGGAAGTTCTTCAGAATCATTCTCATCAGATATTTCGTCAATATTACTTGAATCCGGAACAATACTGTCATTGGATCCACTTGAAGGAAACCGAGTATTGGAATCGTTATTATTTGTTTGTTCACCTTTAGTTTTATAACGAACAGAATTGGATGAAGAGGAACAACCGAATATAAAGAATACACTGGCTATAAGTATCATCAGGAACTGCGAAAGTATATTCATACAATTATCCTAAATATGATTTTAAATTTTTACATCTTGAAGCATGCCTTAACCTCCTAATAGCTTTTTCTTTTATTTGTCTTACTCTTTCTCTTGTAAGGTTAAATCTTTCACCTATTTCTTCCAAAGTAAGAGAATGTTCCTTATTTAAACCAAAATAAAATTTAATAACTTCAGCTTCCCTATCTGATAGTGTGGACAATATTCTATCTATTTCAGCTTTCAATGATTCATCCATTAACAGATGATCGGGAGCGGGATGTTCTTCATTTTCAATTACATCAAGTAATCTATTTTCTTCACCTTGTGTCAAAGGAGCGTCCATAGAAATATGACGACCGGATATTTTTAATGCTTCGGCTACCTCATTAGCATCCATTTGAAGTTCAATTGCTAATTCGGAAGAATTCGGTTCCCTTTCATATTCCTGTTCAAGGCTACTATATGCCTTACCAATTTTATTTAAAGTACCCACACGGTTTAATGGAAGCCTTACAATTCTAGATTGTTCAGCAAGTGCCTGTAATATAGACTGTCTTATCCACCAAACAGCATAAGAAATGAATTTAAATCCTCTTGTTTCATCGAATCTGGTAGCAGCTTTTATTAAGCCAAGGTTCCCTTCATTTATTAAATCCCCGAGCGAAAGGCCCTGATTCTGATATTGCTTTGCAACACTTACTACAAACCTCATATTTGCCTTAGTGAGTTGTTCGAATGCATTTCTATCCCCTTTCCTAATTTTTATTGCAAGTTGAATTTCTTCTTCAGGTGATAGAAGGTCAACTTTACCAATTTCCTGAAGATATTTATCAAGAGATTGACTCTCACGGTTAGTAAATTGTTTAGTAATCTTCAATAAACAACCTCACTAATTTTTAAATATTTATAGAATCAATAATTCCTACTATTGACGCATCTACAGGGGCAAAATCAACTGGTAAAGGAATCACAGCCTCAGAAGCAGTAATATAAAAAATAAATTCACCGGCACCTGCTCCAACTGTATCTACGGCGATAATAGGTTCACCAACATTTATATAATCAGCGTTTAAAGGCTGAATTAAAAGCATTTTAAAGCTCTTCAATGCTTCATATTTTTGAGTAGCCCAAATATTGCCGATTACTTTACCAAGGAACAAATAAACTACCTATATTTTTTTAAGCAGTGAAATAAAAAGATTGACTAAAATATTGCAATTAGAAACTGAAAAAAAAGTAAAAATTATATGTTTGATTTTTCTATTAACATTTCCTTAATTGAAACATCTAATTTATCAACAATCGCCATTACAACAGCATCAACAGGTTTATTTTTTGTAATATTGGTCTGACGTGCAGAGCTTCCAGAAGCAACCAGAACAATTTCCCCTTCTCCCGCTCCAACACTATCCACTGCGATCAAGAAGTTACTCTTTTCCTTATAATCAAGATCTAATTGTCTTACAATTAGAAGTTTTGATCCAATAAGATTCTCATCTTTTTTAGTAGACCAAACAGTTCCAATCACTTTTCCTAAAATCATTTATTCAAACCTCCGGTTGATGCAAACCCGCATCTACATTATTATATCTTACTCAAATATTAATACCAATTTTAACAATTAAGAAAATTGTAATTTTAATTATTCCAAATGAATAAAAATATTATTTTTTATATTGCCATCATTCATTTAGGAAGCTTTTTCCCTCTAATGAATTTTTCAAACCAAAAAATTCAGCAACAGTTTTAGCAACATCAGAAAACGAATCTCTTATTCCTAGATTTTTACCTGATTTCCCTTTATGATAAAACAATAGTGGGACATATTCCCTGCTATGATCAGTACTGATTGAAGTTGGATCGTTACCATGATCGGAAGTAATAACCAATAAGTCGGTTTCATGTAAACCGTTAAGAAATTCCGGTAGAAAATTGTCAAATTCCATTAAAGCTTCAGCAAAACCGACCGGATCATTTCTGTGTCCATAATATACATCAAAATCCACTAGATTTGTAAAAATAAATGATCCTTTTGATTTAGCAGAATAGTCCAATAATTTTTCATAACCTTCTTTATTAGATTTGGTTTTTTGTTGATCAGAAATACCCTTATAGTTAAAAAGGTCATTTATTTTACCAATTGCAATTGTTGGGATTTGATTTTTTTGAACAAGTTCCAAAATAGTTTCAGAAGGAGGATCTAGAGAGAAATCTTTTCTATTAGTTGTCCTTTTATATCCACCAGGTTTTCCTAAAAAAGGGCGGGCAATAACTCTACCAACATGTAAGGGAGATGTTAGAACCTTATGGCGTGTAATTTCACAAATTTCATAAAGCCGTTCTAATGAAACTGTTTCTTCATGGCATGCAATCTGAAACACAGAATCACCTGAAGTGTAAACTATCGGGAAACCAGTTTTTTGATGCTCTTCCCCAAGTTCTTTTATTATTTCAGTACCAGATGCTGCTTTATTTCCTAGAATTCCTTTACAATTAGTAAAATGAAGGAATTTTTTAATTAAATCATCAGGAAATCCATCCGGAAAATAAGAAAAATCCTTTGTGATTTTCAATCCAGCAATTTCCCAATGTCCAGATGTAGAATCTTTTCCTTTTGAAACTTCAGTCATTTTTCCAAATGAAGCTAATGCATTTATAACAGGTGGGATACCTTTAATTGAGATTATATTACCTAATCCCATTTTTTTAAGATTAGGAAGGTGAAGTCCATTAACAACTTCCGCCATATTATGTAATGTATTACTCCCCAAATCACCATAGATATCGGCATCCGGCAGTTCCCCAACACCAACGCCATCTAAAACCACTATATAGAAACTATTCACTGTCTCTTTACTTAAAAATGATTAAATAATATTAGTTAATATTGCGCACGGTATTACCGCCTTTTTCAAGAGCTTTTTGGAGAGCCAAATCTGCATTATAAATTATTTCATCTGTACTAATTTTATTGCCCGCAGAAGATACTCCGATAGAAACAGTATAGGTGGTCTGCTTTGAAACAACAGCTATGGGATGTCTAGCTATTTTTACTCTCAATTTTTCAGACCAGAGAAAAACATCTTTCGTATTAGCATTAAAGAAATAAACGCCAAAAACTCTCTCACTTATTCTTCCCAATAAATTCATAGGTGTCAATTCATTGGAGATTGTTTCAGTTATTGTTGATAAAACCTTAGGGAAAGGATTTCCATCGAACAAAGACTCTTGTTCAAGGAAATCATCAATTCTTATAAGAGCAAGAGCACTTGGGATTTTTAAGAACTCTGCTTTTAATAGATCTGAAGTCATTCGTTCTTTAAATGAATCAGCTGTTAATGTTTTAGTTTCTATATCAATAGCCAAATAACTTTTATAAAGTGCCTGGGTAGAAAATGAATATATAATATAAGATATCATATTATATGCACTCTTTAGAAACTGAACATCAGTATTAGTATACGCATTCTTTTTCAAACTTTCAAAGCAAAATACACCATAATTTTGATTGTTATAAATAAGAGGAACTGCTAAAAATGATCCATCAAAACTTACATCTTCCATTTTAGAAAAACGTACATATTCATTTACGGAGGTATCATCGATTTTAACAGGCATTCCGGTCACAATCGATTTACCAACAAGGGTTCCATTTAAATCAATTTCTAAATTTTCGCCTATATATTTTAGGGAGGTATTATTGCATATTTTAACAGTTTTAAATTTTTGTTCGAGGGGGTGGAAATAAACAAAAACAAAAGCGTCCCATGGTATTATTAAATTAATAGCATCTTGAATTGAATTAGAAAGGTCATTGATGTTTTCAATTTTATGATCAGGATTAATCAGATTCAAGAGTCCATTTAATCTTTGCTGCGAAACTGATTCTGTATGTTTTTCTTCAAAAATATTAATTAACATAGTAATCAATCGAACAAATCTGCCCAAAGAAAATATGGTCTCAATACCAAAGGCATCATCTGCTTTTGAATCAATTGCAATAATAGCTATGAGGTTTTTATCATAAAATAATGGGACACCTACAAAACTCTTAATATTTTGAGGAGAATTATAATATCTAATAACATCAGCTTCAGCCGCAGAAGTTATATCGCTTAATAGCTCTGGTTCACCTTTTTGAACTATTTTACTTAATATATCGTCTTCAATATCAAATTTCCTATTCGAAAAATCAGCAGAATTTGAGATGTATTTTTCAATTGTTAATTTTTCTTTCTTTTTGTTATACCAAAAAAATATAGCACTATTTGCTGCATAGGCTTCTTTGATAACCGCGAGCATTTTTTCGAGTACAAAAGTAAATTGCCCATCATTTCCAACCCCCCCGGGAAGGGACTCATTGGCAATTTCTTCAAATCTTTCCTTTAGATCGGGAGGTTTAAGAGTTGTTTTGGAGAGTCTAAATTCCGGAGTGTAGTTTTCGGCAGTAATTAAATCAATATTTTTAGTTCTAGAGACAATTTCAAAAGATTCGTTAAAAGTTTCCTGATCCCCAACTGGTTCAGTTAAATCTTCATCATTATTTCGAAGAAAAGTTTTGTCAAAGCGTGAAGTATCTCTGAAAAAAATAATAAAGGCAACGTAAATGATAATTACAGCAAGGGCAATTACTCTAATAGTGACGTCATCCGTAATGAACAAGATAACAGCTAAAAGGGGTACGAAGAGAAAAATAATTAACCGTTTTTTTTGTCGACGGTCCATATGAAGTGAATTTTAGAATAAATGATTAAAAAAGATAATTTCTATTTGTAATTAAAAATAAGCAATTATTCTTTTAAAAACAGCGTAGAGAGAATATTTAGGATATCTTTATGCCCAACATAATTTTTTGAAGAATAAGGGAAAAGATTATCTCCCTGACATAGTTCTGGGAAATATTCAATAATCCCTTTTTTTGATGATGATAGCTCTGATTGATTAAGTTTATCTGTTTTAGTTAATAGAACTATATATGGAATCTGACTAGTTCTTAATAGTTGATTTAATTCAATATCAAGTATTGTAGGTTTATGTCTACTATCTACTAAATGGAATGCCATTTTAATATTAACCGAGACACTTAAAAAATCTTTTATTAAATTCCTAAAGAAATCCCTTTCTTTTTTACTAATTTTAGCAAATCCAAACCCAGGCAGGTCAACGATATAAAATTTATCGTTTATCAAATAATAGTTAATTGATCTGGTTTTTCCTGGGGTAGAACTTATTTTAGCGAGATCTTTTCTATTAAATAGTGAATTTATGAAAGATGATTTGCCGACATTTGACCTACCACAAAGAATAATTTCAGGTTTTATTATTCCCGGAATCTGTGAGATATTATATACTGATTTAACAAATTCCTGTTTTTTAAACATTACCCAAATTTAAAATAAAAAAGACGCTCGAAAGCGTCTTAGAATCTTGTATTATCAATTTATTTTTTTTCTGAAGACTCTTCCAGAACCTGAGCTTCATCCACATTTTCGTTTTGTTCGGCTTCTTTTTTTGCTTCTTTACGTGTTTGTCTTTTTTCTTTCTGTGTTTCAGCTTTTGCATTAGCGACATCATTGTAATCAACTAATTCAATAACTGCCATTGAAGCTGAATCGCCAATTCTATTTCCAAGTTTTACAACACGAGTATATCCCCCCGGTCTTTCACCAATTTTAGGAATTATTTCATTGAATAATTCCTTAACAACTTCTTTATCATTGATGACACTCATTATTTGCCTTCTAGCGTGGAGGCTATTTTTTCTAGCTTTTGTTATCAAGGATTCCACATAACTTCTTGTTTCTTTTGCTTTAGCAAGAGTCGTTCTAATTCTTTTATGTTTAAGTAAAGAGGTGGCAAGGGAACTTAATAAAGCGGCCCGATGACTTGCGGTTCTTCCTAACTTTCTATGTCTTACTCTGTGTCTCATTAATTAACCTTTTAATCAAAATTATATTGTTTCTGTTTCTTCTTTAAGGTATTTATCTATATCCATGCCGAATTCAAGGCCAAGGTTTTCAACAATTTCCATTAATTCAGCTAGAGATTTTCTACCAAAGTTTCTGAATCTGAGCATTTCAGATTCATCTCTTTTTACAAGGTCGGCTAAATTTTTAATGTTCGCGGC
>JARLHD010000479.1 GCA_031292435.1 Ignavibacteriaceae bacterium | reverse complement strand
TCGGAATCAGGTTCATGGAGTTATGAAGTTGTAGCTGCCGGGTATAAGTATAATTTTACAGATTTACAAGCTTCACTTGGGTTGCCTCAACTTAAAAAAATGGATTATATGTGGGAATGCAGGAAAAATATTGCAAAATCATATTCTGAAGCTTTTAAGGACAATGAACTGATTGAACTTCATACCATAAAGCCTGATAGAGAATCTTCATGGCACCTTTACCCAATAAGGTTGAATCTTGAAAAATTGAAAATTGATCGTGCTCAAATGATCGAAGAATTAAAAAATAAAGGTATGGGTGTAGGTGTTCATTTTATGCCTGTTCACCAGCATATCTACTATAAAAACGAATTTAATTTAGAAGATAAAAATTATCCCGTTGCTTCCAAAATTTTTCCGCGCTTAATATCTCTACCAATTTATCCTGGAATGAATCAGGACGATATTGATAATGCCATCAATATTCTTACTGAAACACTTAATAAATTCAAAAGATAACTTTAGAATGGGTAAGCAAGACGGTTTAGTTAAAAGATTTACTGATATTATTCTTAGTATTCTGATATTATTGATAACCTCACCATTCCTTATTATATCGGCTATTGCAATAAAGTTGGAATCTAAAGGTCCAATAATATTCAAACATGAAAGAATAGGAAAAGATGGTAAGATTTTTATTATGTACAAGTTTAGAGGAATGATTGATAATGCACTTTCATATGGTCCGGAATTAACCCAAGTTAATGACCCTAGGATTACTAAAGTTGGAAAAATTTTACGAAGAACCAGTATTGATGAACTGCCAAATTTTTTCAATGTGCTTAAGGGTGATATGAGTATAGTGGGACCAAGACCAGAAATCCCTTCGATTGCAACCAAATATGATCAGTCTCAACAGGAAATATTCAAATTCAAGCCTGGAGTTACTGGTTTTAGTCAAATAAATGGTCGGCAATTACTTAAACCGGATGAAAGAGTTAGAATGGAGATTGATTATTATGGCGATTCTAATTTCTTTTCAGATTTAATGGTTATTTTCAGGACTATTAGTGTAGTGATAACCAATCAGGGGAATTTGTAGTGAAGAACATTTTTTTTTTAATTTTACTAATATTGAGCTCCAAAATATTTCCCCAAGTAGAAAACATTTCTGCAGAAGATGAAGTTTATCCATTCCTTAAAATGTTGTATCTCAAAGGATCCATCAAAAAATATGATGACAACATGTTACCGCTTTCAAAGGGAGCTGTTCTAAGTCTGCTTAATGAGGCCGAATTAAACAAAAATTTACTCTCAAACACTGAAAGCAAATATCTTGAACAGGAATTAAAAAAAATATCTTCTCCTTCAGGCACGTATTCAATATTGAATTCCAATTCTAATGAAATATCTCTTTCTTCTGATACTTCCTTTATTTTTTTATATTTTGCAAAGGATTCTTCCTCCACCATATTTGTAAATCCCATTATTGAGAACCAATTTATTTATTCCTTTGAACAAAATTCCTCAACTAATCTTTTTAATTTGGGCGGAAAGATATCCGGTACTTACGACAATTTTTTAGGTTTCTATTTATCAGTCTCAAATGGAGTTGCATCAGGGAACAGGAGCATTGCCGATCTTAATAAAACAATATTACAAAATTTTACCTTTAACAATACAAAAATCAATTACTTTGATAATACAGAAGGGTATATCCGTATACAAAAAGGTGATCTTGGGATTCAGGCGGGAAGAGAAAGAGTATTAATGGGAAGAGGAATAAACAGAATGTTCCTTTCAACGAATCCACCAATCTTTGATTTTCTGCGTTTTAATTTTTCATTCGGGATACTTTCTATAAATTCCTTGCACGGTTGGTTAGTTCAGCCTACATATTCAACATATGATTCTTTACTTCAGGCCACGATAAAGAATAAAAATTCTAAATTTATTGCAATTGATAGAGTGGCCATAGATCCAAATAACAACTTATCATTTGGAATAACGCAAACTATTATATATGCTAACAGACCATTTGAATTAGCCTATTTAAATCCTTTTCTCTTCTGGGAATCAGCGCAACGCTCATTAAATGATCTTGATAATTCATTTCTTGCTTTTGATGTAAGATATAAAATTAAAAATGGCTTGGAATTATATTCTGTTATTAATTTTGACGATATTGATTTTAAAACTATCAAAACTGAGGGATTTGGAAGCATCCAAACGCGGTTTGCATTTCAATTAGGATTGAATATTGCTTATCCACTTTTACCTCAGAATCTGATATTTACAACAGAATATTTTGTACTCCGCCCTTATGTATATTCACATATAGGAAGTGGAGAATCGCTAACATACACAAATAATACTTTTGAATTGGGGCCTGATTTTCAGCCAAATTCAATTAGAATTTCTAATCATTTGTTATGGTATATTACGAACAGATTTAATATTTCCTGTGAATATGATAATACGAGGCATGGGAATAATATATATGATATAAGTGGAAATTTATTACGTAATGTTGGGGGAAATATTAATGATTTTTTCAGGGAAGGAGATAGCCGAATAACAAAGATTCTAGATGGCCAGCTGGAAACAATAAATAATTATAAAGTAGAATTTGAATATGAATTCAAATTAGGTTTTTATTTAAATCTTCACTATGAATATTTGGAAAGTTCTCTAAATCCCAACGAGAATTATGTCTGGTGCAGTTTCAGGTTTAAAATATTT
>JARLHD010000478.1 GCA_031292435.1 Ignavibacteriaceae bacterium | reverse complement strand
TAATATTTTAAAGGTGAAATAATGAGGACTAAACAATATTATATCAGCATTATTAAAATGCATAAGGATCTTAGTGAAGAAGGTAAGCAGAAGCTTTATGATATATTAGAAAACAATGAATTCACTGAGGAAGTTGAAAAACGTATTAAGACTATGATAATAGAAGATAGGAGCTTATATATAGCTAATCCCCCTTTTTCATTTATTTCATTTATCGATCATATTCACGCCGCCTTTTTACAATTAAAAGATATGATATTTAAGAAAAAATGATATAATATTTTTGACTTTTTATAAGAGCGTGGTATAATATAGTTATATCACGCTTTTTTTATGCCTATTCCTATCCTATCCGAATATCAAGAACAATGTTTACTTGTCCAATACCTTGAATTAAAAGGACTGCTGTTTTCTAAAATAGCCCAAGAAACATTTACCCGAAGTTGGGGAATAAAGATGAAGAACAAATTGAGCGGTGTCAGGCCTGGCGTTCCCGATATGATAATTATTTTGCCAACCCAAAAACTTCTGTTTATTGAAATGAAAAGGTCTAAGGGCGGCCGGCTTAGCCCCGAACAAGATAAGTGGATCAAAGAACTAAATAATTGTCATGGAGTTATTGCTACTGAAACGCACGGCTTTGAAGAAGCAAAAAATATTATTGATCATCTTTTAGAAGAATAAATTCCAATTCTTAGACTATCCTCCAATCATTTCCAATCGTTTCCATAGCCCTTTAACAACCCATAAAATAACTTACCACTAAACAAAAAGAGGTATAAAATGGCTCGAACTTTATTAGGAGAAATCGCCCACCAGATCTTCGGAGGCACTAAATCTTCTCACTCTCATAATAATCGTAATCCCCGAAACAAGGATTACGAGAAAGCAATGTACAAGATGAAGCAGGCAGCTTTTGAAAATAAGAAGACTTATGAGATAGCTAAACTTAGAGCAAAGAGATGGATTTAAGCGGCGCAACTATAATGTGCCAGCATAAAAAAAGCCCCCTAAGAATTACTCTTAGAGGGCAGATTGATTGAGCCGTTATTCATTACGATTGGCGGCTTAATCTCTTAATAGGCATCGTGGCCTTGGTTTTAAGAGTTGAAAGTAGAACATCTTTGTCAAAGAAGATACTCCCGGCCAGTTTGAAGTAGCCTGGAATCTTATCTTGTCTTTGGTAAACCCATTTCGGGCATTTACCGAGCAATTCAGAAACCTCTTTGACGGTTAGATAGGGACTCATAAGATCCTCTTATGTCCCGTACCTCCTTTATTTGTTTTACAATATCTCTCACCACCCCCACAATAGACTATTAAATTTTACCGAAATCAATTTAACAAGGAGATAAATCAATGGCAAACTACTATCGTAAACTCAGTAAAGGCATCCGCTGGTTTTATAAGCTATCTTATAACGGAACTGTTTATAGGAGTAGATGTATCTATCTTAGCAAGGGTGAAGCTAAAAGAGCCGAGGCGGATAAGTATAAAGAGTTAGACGAAAAACATCGCTTCCCCGAACTCAAGGAAGATATGAAACTAGCCGACCTTATAACCAAACGCCTAGCTGAACTAAAGACTAAAAAAAGTCAATCTTATCATAAGGATAATAAAATTTATCTTTATCAATTACTGGATTACTTAGGGAATATATGGATAGTTGACATTACCCGTTCGGATGTCAACAATTTCCTGCTTTCCGTTGCTGATCGCTTTAAGAAAAATGGCAAAAGTAACTACACTCCTAACGCAATGCTTAGAGTGTATAAAGCTCTATTCAATTACGGAATAGACACCTTTAATCTTAACCCTTTTAACCCTTGTAAAGGAATAAAGTTTATGTCCATTGATAAGAAACTTAAATACATTCCCACCGACGAGGAGATTGAAGTCCTAAAATCAAAATGTGATTCCGGGCAGAACCTTTTAATTGATTTTATCATTCAGACCGGCGCAAGAATTGGCGAATGCCTTAGGTTTAATGGTAAAGATATTTTATCCGACTCCATCGTTCTTTATACCAGAAAAAGCAAGAACTCCAATCTAACTCCCCGTAAATTAGACCTACCTCCCTGCTTAATTGGCAAGCATTATAAATCGGAAGAATTTGTCTTTGGTCGCTGGTCGCAACTTCCTAAATTCTTGGATAAAAAGTTAAGAGGATTGAAGAAGTTAAACCCCGAAACCAAGCTATGGGGATTTCATAATTTGCGCCATAGATACGCCAGTAAGTTATCACAATCCGGTGAGCCTATTTTTAGCATAATGTCTAAACTTGGCCACCAAAACATCTCCACGACTCAAATCTACTTACATTTACTCTAAAAGTCGCCAAACGGTCGCCAGAAAATAAAAACGGGCTACAGAAAAAATCTGTAACCCGTTGTTTTATATAAGAGAGCTGGCGATCGGACTCGAACCGACGACCTGCTGATTACAAATCAGCTGCTCTACCAACTGAGCTATGCCAGCGTTCAAATTGATTGTCACTAAACGGACAATTCAGAGATAAAATTTAAGGGTTAAAACTACTGTTTTT
>JARLHD010000477.1 GCA_031292435.1 Ignavibacteriaceae bacterium | reverse complement strand
CCTTGATGGAAAAGTAGGCAAAAGATCAAGGCTGCAAATAATTTAGCTAAAAATTTATTACGTTCCACTGCGAAGAATTAACTCGCCTTCGGCTCAAACAGAATTCTTCGTGCTCGTTCAACTTCATAAATTTTCTTAACGCTAATTATTTGATACCCCCTTAAATAAGGAAGGGCAAACCTATGCTGATACATTGAGGAGAGAGGAGTTTAAAATAAAAAAGGCGTCATAAATGACGCCTTTAGAACAAACAAAAAAATATTTTTTAATCGCGAGCTTTAGCTTCGTTTACTACAATATTTCTTCCTTCTAATTTAGTATCATGCAGTGCATTCATTGCATTTTTAGCTTCATTAGAATTTTCCATTTCTACAAATCCGAATCCTCTGGATCTTCCAGTTTCACGGTCTTTAATAACTTTTGCAGAAATAACTGTTCCGTGTCCCTCAAATGTTCTCTGAAGTGTATTATCATCAACAGAAAAAGGCAAGGAACCGACAAATAACTTAGTGCTCAATTAGAACTCCAATATAAATAAAAAAATAAAGAACTTCCGGTTTAATACCGAAGCCATAAAAATACAAATAATAAAGATGATAACCTAATTAATAGCGGGTATAATAAGAATAAAGTAGTAATAGGAATGTATCAATTGAGTTAAGTAGTTTGATAACAGGCGATTATGCGCATTATTAATATATTTATTTTTGTTAAGTTTATGCTTAATTACTTAAAATGAGCCAAATAGAGAGGGTTAAATGAAAATTGTAACAAAGGATTTCAAGGTTTATGAGGGTGAGCAGGTCAATTTGAACAAACGGCCTACAATTGTTAGTCCGGTATATGAATCGAAGGAAGATTATAAGAGATTGCTGGCGAAACATACTGATCAGCTTAGTTCGCTTCAGCAAATTCTATATGCTTCTAATCAATATGCATTATTATTGATATTCCAGGCTATGGATGCTGCAGGAAAGGATGGAGTAATAAAACATGTTATGTCCGGAATTAATCCACAGGGCTGCGAAGTATTCAGTTTTAAACATCCCAGTGCAACAGAACTGGAGCATGATTTTTTATGGCGCACTTATAATTGTTTACCCAGCCGAGGGCGAATTGGAATATTTAACAGGTCATATTATGAAGAAGTATTAATTGTAAAAGTTCATCCTGAAATCCTTCAAGGAGAGGGATTATCTGATCAATTTTCAAATAAAAAGAAAATCTGGAAAGATCGTTATCATTCAATTATAAATATGGAAAAACACCTTTATAAAAACGATACGAGGATAATAAAATTCTTCCTTCATATCTCCGAAGAGGAGCAGAGAAAACGTTTTCTTGCAAGGATTGATGCACCGGAAAAGAACTGGAAATTCAGTCTTGCTGATATTGAAGAAAGAAAATTCTGGAAACAATACATGAAGGCATATGAGGCCTGCATAAGTGCCACCAGCACTAATGAATCTCCATGGTATATAGTTCCTGCCGATGACAAGGAAAATACAAGACTACTAGTTTCAAGGATTTTACTAGAAACCATGAAAAAGTTAAATCTAACATATCCGAAAACAGATGATAGTCATGAAAAGGAGCTTCAATCGATACGGGAACAGCTTTCAGCAGAGAAATAATAAGTCAGGTTGAACTAGAGAGATAAAAGTTTATTATTTAGGAAATGTGAGTCAGACTTCTGCTAAGATTCACTTGAATATTTAATCAGTAAGAAGGAGCGTGCCCCGGATAGGGATAAATCTTGTTGCAGAATCTATTAAGGAAGTGGCTGTCAGATCGGTAACACCATAGACTTCAACTTCAATATTATATTCTTTTATAATTTTATTGACGAGGAGGTCGAAATCGCCATCACCAGATGCGAGAACAATTATATCAGATTTCTTTGCATAGTCAAGAATGTCGATAGTAATACCAACATCCCAATCGCCTTTAGCGGAACCATCGCTTCTTTGTATGAAAGGTTTTAATTTGATTTCAAAACCTAATGATTCGATTATTTTCTGGAATTTCATCTGTTTATTGTCCCTTTTATCGATAGCATAAGCGAATGCTTTTACAAGTTCCCTATTTCTTGTTATTTCAGATAAAAAGGCATTATAGTTAAAATGACATTTGAACGTTTGCCGGACCGTGTAATAAATATTCTGAACATCAACGAACACGGAAACTTTTTTCAACAGATTCTCTAAATTGACTAATTAATATACAAACAGATAGTGAATAAAAAATATATATCAATTTTAATTTTAATTATTGCGGGAGGATTTAATATCCGATACGGGATAATACCTGCATGGAATGATATTAATTCCGACTTCCCTAATTATTATACCTCATCACGATTGCTGATTGAAGGGAAAGATATATCCAAAATTTATGATGATAACTGGTTTGAACAGCAGATAAAGAATTACAGAATAAATGAGACGGGAAAGTTTTCACCATTCCCTCCTCCTACAATTTTTGTTATGGTTCCTTTTTCTATTTTCGAATCAATTACCGCAAAAAGGCTATTTCTTATTATTAATATAATAATTCTTCTATGGACTGCGTTGATATTCAGAAAGATATCCGCACTGAATTATATTAACTGCCTTAATATTATTTTAATTTCAGGGGCAGCAATAATTAATAATTTTATTCTGGGGCAGCTCTACCTACTTTTATTATTTGCAATAGTAATCGGATATTTTTATTTAAGTAAAGAAGACGAATACCAATCAGGATACATATGGGGTATTGGTGCTGCGATAAAGTATTTCCCGATTATTTATGTTCCAATTCTAATTGTAAAGAAAAAGTGGAGGGGGTTGATCAGTTTATTGCTTACAATAATTATGATCAACATTATTACGCTTATTATTACCGGATATGATATATATATCCAATTTATCAAACAGGTATTATTTTCACATCTAAATGGCGAATTATCCAGTCAATCGAAATATGCGGTCCAGTTCCAATCATGGAACTCACTCTTAAGAATTCTTTTCATAGAGGACTCAATTGAGAACAATATACCCTTATTCAATAGTCCAATAGTTTTTATGGTAGTTAGAATTTTAATTTATCTTATTATTATTTCTACTTCAACATTTATAATATACAAAGTCAGAGATAATAAAAACTTTTTACCTTATTCATCTATTATATTAACTTTAGCAGCATTATTACTTTCTCCAGCTTCAGCTACTTACCATTTATTAATATCAGCATTTCCTTTAATTTTATTATTATCATTGACCCAGGAAGGAAATAAGGGAAAATACGGCATAACGTTTCTTTTGATCTATATATTGATTGGATACCTCCCCTTTGTAAATAGTCAGTTCCTAAAAGAAAACCTTTTCTTTTCTTTTTACCGTCTTTGGTTACTTGTAATTTTTTTCATTACCGCAGCAAGATTTATTTTAACCAACAGTAGGCAATGCCAATAAATCATTTTCCATAATTGCTTTGACTTTCCGGATTACCTCAAAGACACTAATTAATTTCATACATTGGTTATCCCCTTTGCACGGAGGTATTAAATGATCATGGACGCATGGACTGCAGAAGATCTTTTTGTAAACAAATTCGACATTTTTCTTATTTTCATATGATAGAGGAGAGCAAGGACCGAACAATGCAATTGTAGTTTTATTCAACGCAAAAGCAATATGCATAGGTCCGGAATCGTTAGTAATCATTAACCTGCTCTGATTGATTAAGCTGATCAGGCCTGATAAATTCAGCTGTCCTGAAGAATTAACAATTCTACTTCGATATTTTTCTAAAACTGCATCAGCAATTCCTGTTACATACATTTTTTCATCAGCTGAACCCGTAAGGACAATTTTAACACCGGGATAAATATCCAAGATTTCATTTAAAAGGCGGCAATAATATTCCGCAGGCCATCTTCTTTCGATTCTCAATTCAGAAGCATTAGGATTTATAACGATATAATCGTTGTTATATAAGCCGGGAATAATGCCCTGAATTAAACCAAAGTTTGAAGAATGGTTAATATTTTTATAATCATATAAATCCTTATTTAGATTTTTACATTCTAATTTTTCCGCAATATTCAAGTATAGATTTTTTACCGGGATATTATTATTAAACGGCAGCATGCCGGAATAAATTCCTGTTAGTTTTTTGGACCCCGTTTTATAGTATCCAAATCTGAGTTTGGCGCGACTAAGGGGGACAAATAATTTACTGAAGAATGAATATATCTCCAGATCTATGAAAACGTCAATCCGGTTTACTGCTAAATAATACGATACATGAATTGTAGTGAATATGAATTTTGATACTGAACTTTCATCAATAGTTAAGATTTGATCAACGAACGGAAATGTTGTAAGAAGTTCATAGTTTTTCCTGATAGTTAAAAAAGTAATATTTGAACACGGATAATTATTTTTTAATGTGGTCATTAAGGGAGTACTTTGAATGATACTTCCCATACCCATAAATTTGCAAACAAGGATGTTTTTTATATGGACATTTCTAGGAATATTTTTTTCCCTGAACAAGAGGCATAAATAATTTAAGAATAAGATGACCGGAGTGCCAAATATTCTATCAATATATATTTTTGATCTAAGTGTCATTACAAATGCAACCAATTTATAGAGGTTAGTATATTTAATTTCAAAAAAGGTACGGACATTTTTTGTGTTATAGAAATAAGAAGACTAAACTTCCTATTTGGGGCCAAATCACAATTTTAAGGAAGATTTTGGTATTGGATTAATTAAGGATTATTATAGGTTAGAGGCTTAATTAAATCATAATTCAGGAAATACAATGAAAAACATTCGATTTTTGTTCCCATTATTTTTATTGATTGCACTATCCGGGATTCAAAGTAAAGTATATGCGCAAAGTGAGCCGATTCTATATTTTTGTGAGAAATATACCGACAATGGAGAGGTCGGGGTAAGTGATAGATTTACTACAGGTTATTTAACAGTAATGGTTAAAAGTTCAACTGCCCTGGGTTTAACGAAATGCCATATTCAACTTGACAAGTATAATGAATCTTCAGGAAAATTTGATTTCTACAAGAAATTTGATTATAAAATTGATGCGGATATGAAATATGTATTCTTTGCAAAGAATGAAGATAGTGATATGAGCTTTGAAAAACCGGGTATATACAGGGTGTTTTTATTAAATAATAGTGATAAGACAGTGGCAAGCGGACTTGTTCAGATAATTGAAAACTAAGGTGGAATTAAAAAAGGTCCTTCGGAATAGAAGGACTTTTTTTATTATCTCTTCAGAAATTCAACAGCGAACCAATAAAGGATGGCAGCCCATAGTGCAGTAATGGGTATAGTAATAATCCACGACCATATTAAATTAAGAGTAACTTTCCATTTAACAGCTGATAATCTTTTTGTTATACCAGTACCGATAATAGCACCGGTAATTGTATGAGTAGTGCTAACCGGTATTCCTAAAAGAGCAGTAGCAAACAAAGTGATAGAACCGGCAGTTTCTGCACTAAATCCTTCAAAAGGACGAAGTTTAGTAATTTTCTGACCCATTGTTTTCACAATCCTCCATCCACCGGACCAGGTACCAAGGGCCATTGCGGTTTGACAAGCAAGAACAATCCATAAGGGGATAGGATCTGTAATTTTCAAAAAACCGCCTGTTACGACAGCAATGAAAATGACCCCCATCATCTTCTGTGCATCATTGGAGCCATGCCCCAGGCTATAGGCAGCAGAGGATAGAAGCTGGAGCCTCCTGAAATTTTTATCGACGCGGAAGGGGGACATATTTTTACAGATATGAAGAACACCAATCGAAAGAAACAGGGCGACTACCATACCGATGAGCGGAGCCAGGAAAATAAAAAGGATAATCTTAATAACAGAATCCATAAAAACAGCACCGAACCCAGCCTTAGCAATAGCAGCTCCTACAAGTCCGCCGACCAAAGTATGAGAAGAACTAGATGGGATACCGAACCACCAGGTAATTAAATTCCAGGTAATCGCAGAGATTAAACCGGCGCCGATCACTGTAAGATCAACGACTTCGGGGTGCATTAAATCCTTGCCAATTGTAGAGGCTACATGAAGACCAAGGATTTCAAAAGCGATAAAATTAAAGAAGGCAGCCCATGCAACAGCATATCTTGGAGACAGAACTCTTGTAGATACAACTGTAGCTATTGAATTTGCAGCATCATGAAAACCATTTATAAAATCAAATGATAATGCAAGAAAGATAATAATGAATAAAGTCAGCATCTACAAAATCAAAATTAGTTATGAATTTTTAATAAGTATTTCAATAATTACATTAGCAGTTGACTGACACATATCTGAAGCGATCTCAAGCATTTCAAGAATTTCTTTTTTCTTAATTAATGTAATGGGATCCTTTTCACCGGTAAAAAGTTTTTTGAGTGCCGCCCTATACACAGTATCAGCTTCCGTCTCCAAATCCTGAACAGCCTTACATTCATTTATCTGGCTACTTTTGTGTTTAAGGTCCTGCAAAGCGATCTCAAGTTCTTTAGTCTGCTGAAAGACAATAGATGCCATCTTTGCAGCATCATCAACTTTTTCAGTGACACTATAGGTATCAACTCTTGAGGCGGCTCCTACAAGAATTTCCCCAATATTATCAATTTTCTTAATAAGAGAGAAGATATCTTCCCTGTCCAAGGGGGTAATAAAAGTTTTATTTAACCGTTTAATCACTTTTGATTTAATTTCACCGCAGCGATTTTCCAGCGGTTTTAATTTTAAAAAGATATCTTTATCGTAAGTATCGGCTGCAAAGAAAGCATGGGTAATTTTTGCAATTTCCTGCACATGAGATATACTATCCTTAAAATCCTCAAAATATCTTTCCTCTTTAGGAAGCAATTTTCTAAACATATTTATGTCCTTATAGATTAATAAACATATCTTTTTTCCAAATTAAACTTAATAAAATTGAAATAAAGAACAGCAAATTACAGAGATAAATAAAGAAATTTTTGTCGTTTAATGGTGAATTTGGTAATGTTTTGATGATTTAAAAGTTTTCCCCCTTTAATTATTTTTTATATTTTATATAGATAATTGATGGAAAGTAGGCAAATGATATTCAACACTTTTAGACAAATCAAAAAATCCTCACTCGTTATAATTTATTTTTTTATAGCGAGCTTAGCATTTTCAAACACAGAAGCTCAAATAAAACCTAATAAGGAAATTAAAGGTGTTTACAGATTAATAAATGAGAACCTGGATGGATATGAAATATGTATAGTCGATGGTCCTCTGGTTCGACAAAAAATTTATCCGGAATTTGTTTATGGTGGAAACGAGCAGCGTTATTTATTCAACCCAAGACATGAGATATGGATTGATAATTCAATTTCAGTTGAAGAATACAGATATACAGTAGCACATGAATTAAATGAAAGGCATTTAATGGCAAAATTTGGATATAGTTACGCAGATGCGCATGACAGTTCATTGAGGTTAGAAAGGAAGTTACGATTATCTGATCTTAATGATGCTATTGTGCATGAAGCAGAATTACCTAAAGTGGCTCCGTGTGACTGCGATAGCGTAAAAGAGATACCGGAGCTTAGGGATTCAATAAAACTTAAGGGAATTTATTTACAAACTTACGCAGTGCGTGAAGGGATTACTATATGGATAGTAAACGGATCAGTTGTGAGGAGAGATGTTTTTCCTGATTTTGGTTTCAGCGGAAATGATCTGTCATATTATTTTATCCCAAAGAATGAGATTTGGATAGATGCGCAGATATCGTGTGAAGAGACGGAATTTTCAATTAAATGCGAATTGAATGAAAGGCAATATATGGCTTCAGGAGAAGATTACGATACTGCATATGAGAAAGCAATTAAAGAAGTAAATAAATTAAGGGAGCAAAAATACAAGGAAGCAATGAACAAATGTCCAATAAAAATTCAGAAATTGAAAGAGAGAGATATTGGAACAGGGGATGAAAAATAATGGCTAAAATTACAGGAGAGTTAAAAGATAGAAAATACATCTTGATAATTACATCCTTAAGCTCATTTACAACTCCATTTATGGGCTCGGCGATAAATTTAGCACTCCCTTCAATTGGGAAAGAGTTTTCGTTAAATGCAGTATTTCTTGGATGGATTGCGACATCATTTCTACTGGCTACAGCAGCGTTATTATTACCTGCGGGGAGATTAGCCGATATTTACGGAAGGACAATATTATTTAAAATAGGCTTAGGCATATACACGTTAGCATCTTTATTCTGTGGAATATCCTATTCAAGTGAGACTCTGATAATTTCAAGAATATTACAAGGAATTGGTGCAGCGATGTTATTCAGTACATCCACGGCAATACTTGTCAGTTTTTTTCCACCAGAAAAAAGGGGGAAAGTCCTTGGAATTAATACTGCGGCAGTATATACAGGATTATCATCAGGGCCATTTATAGGGGGACTATTAACACAACACTTTGGATGGAGATATATTTTTTTCATAAATGCACTCTTTGGATTTATAAGTTTAATTATAGCCTTCAGGAAATTAAAATATGAATGGGCGGAAGCCAAAGGAGAAAAGTTTGATTTCAAAGGATCGATTGTTTATGGTGTGACCCTAATCATGATCATGTATGGATTTTCAATTCTTCCCAACATATATGGAACTTATTTAATTATTTTGGGATTAATAGGTTTTTATCTCTTTGCCCGAATTGAATTAAAAATAAATAATCCAATTTTTAACATGAGTTTAATTACGACGAATAAAACATTTGCATTTTCTAATCTGGCCGCCTTAATTAATTACAGCGCCACTTTTGCAGTTGGGTTCTTATTAAGTTTTTACCTTCAATATATTAAGGGGTTTAACCCCCAGACAGCAGGGATAATTTTAGTTTCACAACCAGTGATGATGGCAATATTCTCACCAATATCGGGAAAGATCTCGGATAAGATTGAACCAAGGATTGTAGCTTCAATAGGGATGATAATAACGACAATAGGGTTATTCGTTTTAATATTTCTGAAAGCTGATACAAGTTTGGTATTTATAATTACAAGTCTTGTTTTTCTTGGATTTGGCTTTGCACTTTTTTCTTCTCCCAACACAAATGCAGTATTAAGCTCAGTAGAAAAAAAATTCTTAGGGGTAGCAGCCTCGACATTATCGACAATGAGATTAACCGGTCAGATGTTCAGTATGGGAGTTGCACTGTTGATCATTTCGATTTTTATAGGGAAATCAAGGATTACTGCTGAAAATAATAATGCATTACTGAGCGGGATCGAGGTAGCTTTTTTATTATTTACATTTCTATGTTTTGCCGGAATATTCGCTTCGATGGCGAGAGGAAGGATAAGGGAATAAATTTTATACCACTCTAAAATAATATTATCATTGAGCATAAGTATCAATTTATTGAAAAAGTGTTCATGGAAACATCAATTAAATAATCTCATCATACATAAATTAGAGGAACATGAAGACAACAGGAGTTCAAACAAAAACATTAATTCTGATATTATTGCTTTTTGCTGTCCTTAACGGGCAAAAAACATATAGTCAAAATTACATTCCGGAGTCTACTCCGAGCTACCAAATGGCTTATAATTTATATCCTTATTCAATATATCCTAATACGATAATTGATACGACAATTGAAGAAAGTTCTCCAGAGGGGGATACACTTGCGCAGGACGAAAAGCCGAAACTGCTTCCAGATCAAATTAGTTTTGGTGAAAGACTATTCTGGGGAGAGAACGGGATTTTCAGAGGATTAGGAATTGCATCACCTCTGACACCAGAAGTTAGAAGGCACGAGTTAGCTGTTCGTCGTACAATGCTTACAATGCACCAAATAGGAGGATTTTTAGCACTTGCATCAATGATAGGAACTGCATGGACAGGCCAGCGTACACTGGATCTTCCAAGAAACAGAAATTTACGCAATTCACATCAAAAAATGATATTAGCGACAGTAGTAACGTATTCACTAACTGGAATGCTTGCAATAGTTTCGCCTCCTCCTCTTATCCGAAGAGACGAAGGAGGTACTACATCTATTCATAAGATGCTGGCATGGTTTCATGTAGCAGGAATGATAATAACACCAATTTTAGGTTCAATGGTAAGTCAGAGGGGTACAAAGCTGGGACCGAATATTAATATAGACAGAGCTCATTTTCATCAATACGCCGGTTATTTAACCACGGCAATATTTGCTGCATCAATGATAGTAATAACATTTTAACGGAGAGATAAATATGAATATTAAAAATTATTTTCTTTTATTGGCATTATTGGTTTTAGTTACGACTTCCAAGGCACAGACTAAAAAAATTCAAGCCGATAAAAAAGAATCATCAGTAACATATCAGATGACTCATCCATTGCACGAAATCGAGGCAACAAGTAAAGATATAGGCTGCTGGGTTGATTATGATCCTGCAAAGAAAGAAATATCTCATGTATATGTACAGATTGATGTAACATCATTTAACAGCGGGAATTCGAATAGAGATTCTCATGCCATGGAAGTTATAGATGCCATTTCGTATCCCAAGGTGAAGTTTTCGAGTACAAGCATATCGCCAAATGGTGATAAACTAAAAATAACAGGCAAACTTACATTTCATGGAATAACAAAAGAGATAACATTTGATGTCTTGCCAAAATGGGAAAACAACAAGCTTACAGTTACGGGAAATTTTATAATAAGTCTAACCGAGTTTAAAATTGAAAGACCATCATTGCTGATGATACCGGTAAAGGATGAACTTAGATTTTCATTTATTGAAGTTTTTAATTTGTAAAATTTTCTGCCAAATAGATTGAAATGCGGGGAAGAAAAAAATACAATTTTTGAACCGTAGTGGAGTACGAAAATGAGATATTTAATTAACCTATTAATACTTGGCTTAATTTTATCATACGGGAAGATAACAGCGGGAACCGGGGACAATGTGTGGAAATCCGGAATATACAAAATCGGAATTGAGGGGAATAAGATTGTAATTATGAAGAGAGATAAAAAGATAGTGGTAATATCTTCGATAGAATTTAATTTTACCAAACCAACATCGACGACCATAATGGGGAATGCAACTGATAAATTAAGTTTGGAACTTCAATATCCTTCGGTGGCAAAATACAGGGAAGAAGGGAAGCCATTATTGGCACAGGTTGAAATCTCAGTAAGTAATAACACTATCAAATTCTATTCTGATCCGAAATGGGCGGAACATGTCACTATTAATTTGGAAGACAACGGCGAACATTATTTCGGGATATTGGAACCATTGTATCCGGATAACAGGAAGAGTCCAGATTTAGGCGGAGACGTAGTAGATGTTGAGGTAGAGGGAAATGGGGATCAATATTATGAAAATTATGCTGATGCATGGTCGGCTTTTTATATGACAGATAAAGGTTACGCATCATTTTTTGACACATTTGCAAAGGGGAAGTATAAATTAGGAATTAATAATGAGACATCACTTTATCATCAAACAGGAAAACTGGAATGGTATATTTTCACCGGGAATAACGGGGATGAGATATTAACGGAATACTACAGAGTAATCGGGAAACCGAAATATATTCCGATGTGGGCATGCGGACCGATGGCGTGGAGAGATGATGCTATAGGAGGAAAGGAGGAAATACTTTCAGACATAAAGAAGATGACGGAGCTGCAAATTCCATTTACCAGTTGGCTTGCTGACAGACCTTACAGTAATGGATCTAACAGCTGGTCGAAGATGGACTTTAATAGGAAGTTTTCAAATCCAAAGGAATGGATAGGAGAGATAGATAGACAGTACGGAATGAAATTCATGACCTGGGTTGGCCCTATGACATTTGAGGACAAAGATTTTCCAGGACTGTTACCCAATTTTAAAGGATATATGGACCTTACGAATCCGGATGCAAAAAAGGAATTCAAGAAACGATTAAATGAATTCCAATACAGTGCAGGAGTAAGGGGGCATAAGATGGACAGAGCTGAAGAGCAGTTCCCCGAGATGTCGCCCTGGTATGACAAAACTCCAGAGGCAGAGCGGAGGAATAAATACATTTATTTATATGCAAAAACAATTGATGATTTATTGAGAGAGAAATATGACTCTGACCAGTTTAATTATTCGAGAGGGGCATTTCAAAGATGCCAGCCATATTTATCTGCGTTATGGGGAGGAGATTCTAGGGAGAGCTGGGACGGACTTGCAGGAAACATAGCTAATGCCATGCGTTGCGGATTTATGGGGTTCCCGGTATGGGGATCGGATGTGGGAGGATATTTGGGAGAGAGAATTTCTGAGCAACTATACGCAAGGTGGCTGGAATTCGGATCGTGGTCGGGATTCTTTGAGATTAAATTAGATAACACCGGGGGAAATAACGAAGAGAGACCTCCTTGGAAATATTCTGAAAAGTTAATTGATATTTTCAGGAACTGCACTTCATTCAGGATGGATATGGAACCGTTTATTTATTCAATAATGAATACCTCCTATAAAACGGGAGTTTTGATGAAACCATTAGCTTATATGTTCCCGGATGATAAGAAGACGTACGATATTTGGAATGAATACATGTTTGGAAATACATTTTTAGTTGCACCGATAACAGATTCAACCAACAAGTGAGAGGTTTATTTACCAAAAGGAAAGTGGTTCGATTTTTACAACAGGAGTATTAAGTACAATGGAGAATCAGAAATTAGTGTAACGGCACTTCTTGACCATATTCCCGTTTTTGTAAAAAGTAATTCATTTTATTTGACGGGAAGGCTGTTAGATGGAAATTCCAAGTTATGGGATAATGGAAGCGAGGAGAAGAAATTAAATATTTATGCTTTCCCCGGAGAAAAAGGAGAAACAGTAAAATTTAATTATGTCGATTACTTAGAAAATAATAAGGAAAAGGATTTTTCAATGAGAAATGGCGATGGGGAAACTGAAATTACATCGCCTCCACTGTCAATTGAGACAGTCTATATAGTAAAAACAGATGCTGGTCCTAAAGAAGTTAAAGTCAATGGCGAGAAAGTAAAGTGGGAATGGGATAATGCCTATGGAACGGTGATAATCAAATTGAAGGAAGGAAAGGAGAACAAAATTCAAATTGTTTATTAAATTTTATGATGATAGGAGCAGGAGTTAAAATTTATTAAGGAATGGATACATCAGATAAAATTTAACGACTCCGTTTGAGAATTGAAAAGCGGGGGACGGGAATTTAATATAATTTAAAGTTTGCCGGAACCAGTTCCAGAAACTACCACCATCGGGTAAAAGTCTGACAAGGTTATAATCGAGTCCTATTATAAATCTTCTGATATTCTGCTGATCTGGAGGACCAGAAGTATTAGGTTTAAGATCAGAGTCTGCGCCATATCCGACTGCAATATTTAACCAAGGTACCCAATATTTTTTTAAGTTATCGGGGAGGATATTGTTAACATTTATAGAATACCAAAAAGTTGTACTGTTATAATCGTCGATAATAGTTTTAGGCCGATTTATATCGGCTTTTGTGGTCCATTCAGTAGGGATATACTGCCATTTGGGAGTAATATTCTGCAGAGCCGGGACGTAATGCTGGGCCAGATAAAAAGCGGGACCAATAAAATCAAAATACCAATCGCTTGGACTGAAGCCCCAATCCTTAGCAAAACCATCCTCTGTTTCGACATAAGTTTGATAGGCGAGACCGAATAAACTTCCATAAAGCGCGGAAGAATTATAATCAACACCTGCGGTTTTTAAGGCTTCATCCATTCCATAGGAAAAGAAATAGCCGCCGTAAGCGTGTCCGCATTTATCGACCTGAAGGGCTGATATCCAATCCTCCTGAAAATGAAAAGATCTGCGCTGCCCGCTCCACCATGCATTACTTTGATAAATGTGCATAACAATAAGTGAAGATAAAGTAACCCCACCGATTATTGCTGCAGTAACAGGTTTAAATTCTGTTATTAATCTTGGCTGAGCCCCGGAGATAGTATAGCGTCTGTCGCCTGCGAAAGTGAACTTGGAGGTTGGAAGATAAACCTGATCTGAATCGGAAATAGTTTTTGAAATTATAACTGAATCGGGTTGTACAGATTGTCCTAATAAAAAACCCGGAAAGGAAAAGATTGATAGAAACAATATGTTAAAGATTTTTAATTTCATAAGATCTGCCCTATTTAATACATCCCGAAAATAAAAGAAAGAGAGACAGACCAACCCCTAAAATTTTTGATAGGAAAATCGAGAGGGGGATAATTACCCGAGCCATTGATATGATATATTTCCAATTCGCTGGTGGTTCTGTAACTAATCCCTAAAGATAAATGGAACCATTCATTCAGATTTACATTTGCATTAAGCTGAGGTTCCCAGATAAGGAAATCGCCGCCGTAATATCGGGAGGGTTGAAGATTTATTCCGGCGCCCCCCATAAATATTTCTGCTGATGCAGAGAAAATATTTTCACGAATAAATATATATTCAAAATTTAATCCGCCGGTAGTTAATTTTATAAGGGGGAAAATGCCACTAAAAGGATCTACCCAATTGGAGTTGATGTCAGAATTCAGGGCATAATATTCCGCACCGATGACGAAGGTATTATTTATTACCCAACCACCTTTGACACCTATAAGACTAACACTTTGTCCATTTATTGAAGAAAATTTTACCACAGGAGAGATATATGCCCCTTGTTGGGTATGAATTACCGATGAAGCGGATACCAGGATCAGCAGAATTATATACAACTTCCTTAAATCGGGCATAAAGTTTTATTAAAAATTGACAAAATATAGTTAAAATTAAGTAATAATAACTACCCACACATTTCATTTCTGATTTGATTATGATGAATAAAGTAAAGGATTAAAATTGTGATTTACAAATAAAGAGATTATTTTCCACATTAAATATTTTATAACAATCCCGGAGATTATATGGACGACCCTGGAGGAGAAAAGTGCAGCAGAATAAAAGACTTGAAGTCGTCTTATGTGAGTAAATATGATTTCCGGAAATATATGTAAACTATTTATTTCCATTTAAGACACCTGCATTTATTTTTCCTTCCCGTTTCACATAATCCTTAGGTATTTTTTCAAAGAGCTGTAAAAAGTTACTTTGATTTTTCGAGACAAGGAGACGCCGGATGAACTTCTGGGCGAAACTATTTTATGTATACCGTAAATTTGCCAAGGCAATAAAAATTTACCTGCTGATAGCCGGTCCCGGCATGATAGTGATGCTGGCAGATAATGATGCCGGCGGCATTACTACATATTCGGTAACCGGCGCGAAATTCGGATATAATCTACTTTGGTTTTTAATATTATTACTCCCCGTAGCATACTTTGTGCAGGAGATGACGGTGCGTTTGGGAGCTGTTACTAAGAGGGGTCATGCTGAGGCAATTTTCCATGCATTCGGCTCATTCTGGGGATGGTTTTCGCTGCTTGATTTAATTCTAACAGACTGGTTAACATTAGTTACAGAATTTATTGGAATGACAGCCGCGCTTAGCATTTTCGGGATACCCCCTATCCTGACAATAATAATAGTATCCCTGATTATGATGCTTATGGTAATTAAGGGAAGTTACTGGACATGGGAAAAGATAGCATTTCTATTCTGCGCGGTAAACCTTGTATACATTCCTGCAGCATTCATGGTTCATCCGACAGTCAGTGCAGTATTATATAACAGTGTCGTTCCTCATTTCCCAAAAGGAGGATTTTCAAATGAAATATTCTTTTTTCTAATGGCGAATATTGGAACAACCATTGCCCCCTGGATGATCTTTTTTCAGCAGAGTGCTGTGGTAGATAAAGGCATGCTTGAAAAAGATATAATATGGGGAAAGGTTGACACATTTATCGGATCTTTTTTCACAGTAGTGGTTGCAATATTTGTAATAGTTGTTACCGGGACACTTTTATACGGAAGAACTGAAATTGAAAGTGCCGCGCAAGCTGCAATAGCCTTAATGAATATTAATAAAAATGCCGGAACACTTCTTGCGATAGGTCTTTTTGATGCAGGATTTTTAGGAGCAATATGTATTTCGCTGGCAAGTTCCTGGGCATTCGGAGAGGTATTCGGCTGGGCACATTCATTGAATATGAAGATTCGTGAAGCGCCATGGTTTTATGCTACTTATTTCTTTGCATTAGTTACAGCAGGTACGGTAGTATTAATTCCGGGGGCACCACTTGTCTTAATTACTTTATTCGTACAGGTGATAGCAGTAACGCTTTTACCTGCAGCGTTAGTATTTCTAATTATTTTACTTAATGATGAAGATGTAATGGGGAAATATAAAAACACAATCCCACAAAATGTTATTAATATAACAATTGTGGTTCTAATTATAATTTTATCAACGCTTTACGCTTTGACAGCACTATTTCCAAAAATATTTAGTTAAAAATGTCCGGAGTCTGATATGATAAAAAAAATAAAAGAATATATTGTTACCGGGATTGGAAATTTAATTAAGAATACAACCCAGGAAGTACGGAGGATAAACAGCCGCTATAGTGTCCCGCATGCTAAAATGACAAAGGGTGTTAAATTCTCATTGATGATATTAAGAATATACCTTTTGGTTTTAATTGGAATACTATGCTACAAATTTATTACCTTATTATAAACGGGAGGATGATATGGAAAAGAAAATAAATTCTGAAGATCTTTTACCAAGTGAATTCTTCTTAAGCGAGGTGTTAGGGGCAAAAATAAAACAGGATAACCATAAGATAGGGAAACTTTCTGATCTGGTAATAGTGGAGACAGGAAAATTACCGGAAGTAACACATTTATATGTTGTACGTCAGTTTGGAAAACCTGCGCTACTTTTGCCGATTGAACAAGTTAAGACATGGGGAACTAAAGAGATTATTATAAAAGACTGCGAATTAGGAAAATATTTATTTGAATTTTCAGATGACCGTGTTTTACTGAAAGATTATGTTCTTGATAAAAAAGTACTTGATGTTGAAGACAGAGAAGTTGAAGTAGTTTATGATATCAAACTCATTCTAGTCGGGGAAAAGTTATATGTAAGCGAAGTGGATTTAAGCCGTTATGGTCTTCTCAGGCGAATAGGATTAAAGGCATTGGCAAATTCAATATATAAATCAGATTCCAGGATACAGGATGAAATTATTTCATGGATGTACATACAGCCGCTGCCAAATAAATTAGGGAGGTTTAAGGGTGATGTAAAATTAAAAGTATTGAAGGAAAAGATTTCAGAAATGCATCCTGTTGATATAGCAGACATACTTGAGGAGCTTGAGCCCGCGCAGAGAGTAACTATTTTTGAGGGTTTGGATACAGAACAGGCTTCGGATACTTTAGAGGAAATAGAACCGAACGTACAGAGAGATCTTGTTATATCAATGAAGAAGGAAAAGGCGGCACAATTAATAAATGAAATGACACCTGCACAAGCGGCGGATGTTCTTGCTGTACTTCCATCATATGAAAGAGAAGAGATTGAAAAATTATTAGATAGGGAGACATTTGCAAAAGTAACTGCAATAATTGAAAAAGAGGAAGAAAGTATAACCAATATTGCTACCGAGAGTTTTCTTAAGTTTTCACCTGATGAAACGGTTGGGGAGGTTTTAGACCAGTACAGGAAAATTGCAAAGGATAAGGATGCAATTATGTACTTATATATTGTAGATAAAGAGGATACTTTGCTAGGTGTAATTGATATTAAGGAGATGCTCCAGGCAAATGATGAATCATTATTAAAAGACATAATGACAGACAATGTAATTACACTGGATGAAGAGAGTAATTTGAAAGAGGGTTCCGCAATGTTTACCCGATACGGGTTAATGGCAATCCCGATAACAAATGATGCAAATAAAATTTTAGGGGTTGTAACTTTCAGAGATATGATGCGATTAAAACACCGCTTTGTGGAATAGAAGGAGGTTAATAGCATGAACCTAACAGGAAAACCAATAAAAGATTTAAAAACAGAAAAGAGTAACTCCGAGTCTGCTCAAAAGTTGACACATATTTCGAAGATGGCGTCAATTGATGTACTGGCGTTTCTTGGAACTAATTTAAACGGATTAAGCGAACAGGTTGTAGAAGAAAGAGTAGAAACGTTTGGATATAATGAGATAACCCATGAAAAGGAACGCGGTTGGTTATGGCGATTACTTTTAGCGGCAAAAAACCCTTTAGTAATCTTGTTACTGGTTTTAGCATCAATTGCTTTCCTGACTGAAGATATAAGGTCAGGAATAGTTATGACCTTAATGGTAATACTCGGGGTCACTCTTCGTTTCATACAGGAAACAAAAGCTGATAATGCTGCTGCAAAATTAAAGGCTATGATTAATGTAACTGCTACTGTTATCAGAGAAGGTATACAAGAAGAGATAGCGTTAAAAAATCTGGTACCGGGAGATATAATTGTATTATCTGCAGGAGACATGATACCTGCCGATGTGCGAATTTTATCTGCAAAGGATTTATTTCTAATACAAGCCAGCTTAACAGGCGAATCACTGCCAGTGGAGAAATATGATGTGCGTGAAACCAGAGAAAAGGTGAATCAAATTGAACTCTGCAATATTGCCTATTTAGGAACAAGTATAGAAAGCGGATCGGCAACTGCGGTTGTTGTAACAACCGGATCACAAACATATTTCGGAACCATGTCGAAGAGTATTGAGGGGGAAAAGGTACAAACAAGTTTTGAGAAAGGGGTGAACCGGTTTACATGGTTAATGATCCGGTTTATGATAATAATGGTTCCCCTGGTATTTATTATAAACGGATTCACAAAACACAACTGGATTGAGGCTTTTTTCTTCGCTTTAGCTGTTGCAGTTGGACTGACTCCGGAAATGCTGCCAATGATTGTTTCGGTAAGTTTATCGAAGGGGGCACTTCTTATGTCGAAGAAGAAAGTAATTGTGAAAAGATTAAACGCGATTCAAAACTTTGGAGCAATGAATATACTTTGCGCAGATAAAACAGGTACGCTTACAATTGATAAAGTAATTCTTGAACATCATTGCGATGTTGTGAATGAAGAGGATGATTCGGTTTTATTAGACGCATATTTAATAAGTCATTTCCAGACAGGTCTTAAAAATGTTCTTGACAGAGCAATACTGCATCAGAGCCAGGTAATCAGGGAAATTTCAATTGGTCAGTTTCAGAAAATAGATGAAATCCCTTTTGATTTTTCAAGACGAATGATGTCAGTAGTAGTCAAAGAGCCGGAAGGATCATGCCGGTTATTAACTAAAGGGGCTCCTGAGGAAATCTT
>JARLHD010000476.1 GCA_031292435.1 Ignavibacteriaceae bacterium | reverse complement strand
TCTTCAGAATTCTTAAGATCAATCATTTTTTATAAATAAAATCAGAGGCCCATTATTTGCTGCTTTAATATCTTCTTGTCTATCTTGCCGTTAGGGCTTTTGGGTAATTCCTTAATAAATTCTAAAAACTTTGGAATCATAAAGGATTCCATACTTTTAGAACAATAATATAAAATATCATTTGATTCAATATCTGCACCGTCCTTTTTGACAATAAATGCTTTTATTGCCTGTCCCAAAATTTCGTCAGGTACTCCGATGACAGCAGCTTCGGAAACACCTTCAATTGAGCATAAAATATTTTCAATTTCTTTAGGACTTATTCGTTCACCTTTAGATTTAATCATATCATCTTTTCGACCTAAAAAATATAGATATCCATCCTCATCTTGCCGGAAAAGATCTCCAGAATACAGTAACGTTTCACCCTGATATAACCCCTTTCTATAAACCTTTTCTGTCAATTCAGGAGCATTCCAGTAACCACGCATTACATTTGATCCTCTGACAACTAATTCGCCGATTTCTCCATGGGGTACTTCCAAACCATTTTCATCTAAAATAAATACTTCACAATTTGGCATTGCCTTTCCAACAGAAGAAGGCCTTTTAATAATTTCTGCTGGGGGTAAATATGCAATTCGTTTACACTCCGTCAACCCATACATTGAGAATATTTTTATTTGTGGAAACAACTGATTAAATTTTTGAATATGGGGGACAGGAAATGCAGCACCGGTATTACTAATATATCTTAATGAATCAAATTTATATTTTTCTATATCCTTCATTTTTAATAAAAGTGCGATTATAGTCGGAACAATTGGAAATCCTGTAATTCGTTCTTTTTCGATGATCTGGATTATTTTTATTGGGAACATAAAGGATGTTTCCAAAACCAATGTTCCGCCGAACATAGTGCTCATAATCATTTGATATAGTCCATAGTCGAACGATAAGGGAAGTACTTCTAGTATTATATCGTTTGGATCATTTTCAATATATTCAATAATACTTCGTGCAGCAGATATAATATTGAAATGGGAACTAATAACTCCTTTAGGTTCACCTGTCGAACCGGAAGTATATATAAGAGTTGCTAAATCATAATCAATAATTTTATTTAATCTATCATCAAGATTTTTCGATATCCCAACATTTTGATTATCAATAATCTCATCAAAAACAAATTCAGAATTTTTGCCAGCACCATCATGTGAAATCTTATTCCCAACCCAGATTACTTTTAAACTGCTTTTGTTATTCAGTAAAGCATCTTTTACAATTTCTGACTTTTTGGAATCAGCAATAATATAATTAGCTCCAGAGTCCTTAATTATATATTCAAGTTTACTTGCTTTAATTGATCCGTTAAGCACTATAAATACTGCCCCTGTTTTTAGAATGCTCCAGATTGAAATGATACTTTCAATTGAATTATCAAGAAATATTATTGCACGGTCATGTCTTTTTATCCCGATATCAATTAATGCATTCGCGAATTGCGTAGATTTATCATTCAGCTGACCATAAGTAATACGTTGATTTTCAAAGATTACTGCTTCTTTATCATAATATTTTTCTGCATTTTTTGTTAAAAATTTATGCAGCAGTCTCGGTTGAAAATTAAAGTCTGGCATAAAGAATATTCTTCAATATCAATTATTAAGAATTATTTTATTTATTGAATGATGATCATTCTTGAGGGTTGATCTTTTATCGAAAACCACATTAAATATTGACGGTGCTGATTTATGCGTATCATAATTATCAATAAATATGTCATTAAGAATTTGTGTTGTCAGAATACTGACTAAGGCCATGTTATCAAATTCACTCGATTTATCTGCTTTTGTAAGTTTTTCTAATAATAATTTAACCATTGAAGAATTAAAAAGATTATTATTTTTAAGTTTAGACTCAGACAAAAAATGTTCTACGTATTGAAGATTTTTATTGAGAAGACTATTTTTTATTGGAGCCCTATATGGATGTTTTGGCCTATTCACAATTGAATTGGGCAATATGTCTTTATACAGTTTCTTTAGAATAAATTTTTCTGTTAAACCCATGATTTTTAAATAAGATGGTACCTTTCCCATAAACTCAATCAATCTGTAATCCAGATACGGCATCCTGATTTCCAAAGAGTGCGCCATCGCAACTCTGTCGCCCTGGGATGATAATAAATAGTCGGACATAAATATTTTCATCTCTAAATACTGAGCTTTTGATAATGCATCCCATTTACTGAATCTTTCCGGAATAAGTTTATTTAGATCCATAAATGTGTCATTATGTTGTAAAGAGTCGGTAACATCATCGCTAAAGAATTTTTTTAATCTGGCGGTATTATTCCATCTGATTAAATGCGAAAAAAAGGGGTTGTCCGGTTGATCAATACCGACCTTAAAGAAAGAACTTAAAGTTGATTTATTCCTTTTATCTTTAAAAATATAGGGATACAATTGCTCTAATAAGCGGGGACGAATTTTAGAATCAGGATATTTAGACCAGAATGACCTAATTAGGGTTTCTCTGAAAATATTATATCCACCGAAAACTTCATCAGCCCCTTCACCGGTTAATACAACCCTAAACCCGGATTGATTAACTAATTTTGAAAGCATATATAATGGAACAGGTGATAATCTTAATAGGGGTATTTCTGTATGCCAAATTACTTCAGGAAGAAGCTCACCAATATCCTTATTTTCAGCAGTGATTTCTTTATGTTCAACATTTAGTTTGGAAACCATCTCCTTCTGATATTGACCCTCATCAAATTCTTCATCACTAAATCTTATTCCGAATGTATTTAATTTATTATTAAAGTTGTTTTTCACAAGGGTTGCAATACCGGAGGAATCAAGCCCCCCGCTCAGGTAACAACCCACGGGTACATCGGCTCTTAATCGGATCCCGATTGAATCCATTAATAATTCTTTTGAGTGTGCTGTTATCTCATTAGCATTATAATTAACTTGTTCATCGGGCAGAGCAAAATCAAAATCCCAATATTGTTTAACAGTAACATGGTCTCCTGAAATACTAATATACGAACCGGCCGGAAGTTCATTTATATTCTTAAAGAAGGTTTTTCCTGGCAAAGTTGTCCAATAGGTAAATACCTGATCAATTCCCTTTTTATCTATCTCTCGGTTCACCTTATTATAAGCAAATATTGACTTTATTTCTGATCCAAAAATAAATTGGTTATCACAAATAGTATAGTATAATGGTTTTTTGCCTACCCTATCCCTGGCAATAAATAATTTTTGTTTTACAGAATCCCAAATAGCAAAAGCAAACTGTCCATTTAGCAAATGTAAACAATTTTCTTGTTTATCCTCATAAAGATGAAGAATTATTTCAGTATCTGTGTTTGTATAGAATCTGTGCCCCAAAGCGAGTAAGGTATTTTTTAATTCGATGTAGTTATATATTTCACCATTAAAAACGATCCATAGCGTTTTGTCTTCATTATGAATTGGTTGGGTTCCACCAGCAAGATCAATTATACTTAATCTGGTTTGAGCTATACCTGTCCAATCGTCTATGTATACCCCCGATTCATTTGGCCCTCGGTGATTGAGATGTCCAGCCATTAATGCAAGAATATCAACAGAAATTGGAATTGGCTCTGATAAGTTTAATATTCCCGTGATTCCACACATTTTAAATCAAAATCTGAATAATTAAAGTTTATTAATTACAATTTATAGAGGATTCGATTTCTAGTTTATTTGGAAGCCAGTTTCTTTTTAATATATTCATTAACTTTTATCAAAGAAGATAAATTCTCCTTAATCAATTCATTGTCTAAAACGGAAATATTATAATTCTCTTCAATAAAAGATACAAGTTCAAGTGTACCTGTTGAATCAATAATTCCTTTGTCAAAAAAATCAGTGTTATTTTCGAGGGT
>JARLHD010000475.1 GCA_031292435.1 Ignavibacteriaceae bacterium | reverse complement strand
CTTCCCCAAAGACCTATAGTTTCACCAATTTCCGGATAAGAACAATTAGTATTCCAACTCAATCCACCATTGTAAGATCGGAAAACCAAACCGGCACCACCGACCATAATAAGATTGCTACCTAATTGAGAAGCATCCGTCATGGTCATTGGGAAACCATTCTGAGAAGGAGAAACAAAATAAGTTTTAGAGAAGGTGTTCCCGCCATCAGTTGACTGATAAACATATTGAGGATCACCAATCAAAGTGACAGTACTATCATGAGCGAGTATCCTTGTAAAAATAGTACTCTGATCAAAATTCAGAGAAAGCGGATTCCAAGAGGCTCCACCATCTGTAGTTTTATATACTGCATAGGGGGAGGCAGCATAACCAACGAGTTTATTAGCAAACCTTGCAGCATAAAGACCCGAATTACCAGCGGCATAGTCGTACCAACTGTTACCCCCGTCATTAGAGATATGAATATTAGTAGCATTAGAATAATCACCAGCCAGGATTATAGTGTTTTTGTCGAGAATTTGAATATCCCACATCCATCCTCCGGCTTGTCCAGCGGAAACCATTGTCCATGTATTTCCACCATCTGCAGTTGTTGCTAAAGGAAAAGTTCCGATTGCGAATCCGTGCAATGAATCAGTAAATCCCATTCTAAAAACAGATTGGTTAAGAAAAGAATTACCCGCACCCGGCTGAATGAAGGTAATTCCGCCATCGGTTGTTTTTGTAACTCCATCATATCCACACAGAAAGCCATTGTTCTTATCAAAGAAATAGCCACCATTGATAATATGATTTGTATTAGGGGAAATGTATGGACCTGCATCAAATGTTTGTGTAAAAGATATACCAGCATCAGTGCTTTTCAAAAAAACGCCGCCTGATCCACCAGCAACAACTGTGCTGGAATCAATATACTGAACAAATCTAAGGGGAACTCCAGTTGGTTTCGGGTTCAGCCAAATCACGTCATTAATGTTCTGAGCCCAAACAGCCGTTGAAATTGCCATTAAGAAAAGGAAAAAATATTTTTTCATTTTGTTATCTACCTAATTATTCTATATGAAATCTTATACAATTATTTAATTAAAATTAATTTTTTTGTATCCTTAAAATTTCCTGATTCGAGTTTATAGAAATATACTCCGCTCGAAAGACTATGTGCATCAAAGTTGATATTATAATTTCCAGCATTATGATATTCATTTGCAAGAACTGCAACTTCTTTTCCTAGTATATTATAAACACTAAGTTTTACTAAACCACCCTGAGGGATAGTAAAACTTATTACAGTAGAAGGATTAAATGGATTCGGATAATTCTGTGACAAATTATAATTTATTGGTGCTGTTAACTTATTAACTATACCTGTTGAAGGTGTAGAATATTTCAAGAAAGTTCCGCCTTTGCCTCCGGAATATCCCAGAGATGAATTAACAAACTGCATATAATATAACCCATTTGCAGCACCAGGCGACGGTAGTTGTTCTTCAGTCCAAGTGGATCCATAATTCGTAGTTAGGAGGGAGTGGTAACCAGTTGTAGTATTCTGCAAAGAAAACCGAATCAAATTAGAGCCATCCTTAAACCCGAACATATTAGTTACTGCAAAAGAGGTAAAACCGGCTGGAGGAGTAACTTGAGTCCAGGTAGCCCCACCATCAGTTGTCTTTATTATATCGCCACCATTTGAACCAGCCATACCATTATTTTTATCAGTAAAAGCAATAGCCTGCCAAAAAAGTCCATCAATAGTAGCTGTACCCATAACGGCAACTTTTGTCCAAGTGCCATTTATTCCATTCGTCGTTTTATAAATATTACAGGTTCCAGTCGTAGGGGAAGTATTAGCCGAACCTACCCATATAACATTTGTATCAAGGAATTCAAATCCGTTCAAAACTCCATAATCATTATTTGAAACGGGAGAACCAGGAGCAAGGTACCAATTGGCACCGCCATTAGTAGTAAACCTGAGCTGAAAAGGCATACCGGTTGAAACCGGATCTGCAATGGCAATACCATAGTTAAGGGAAAACATTTTAATACCATCAATGAAACTATTATTTAAAGTCCATTGTAAAGTCCAGTTATCGCCGCCATCAGTAGTACGATAAATCGAAGCCGGGCTGCCGTCTGTTTTAACCCAACCGACCCAACAATTCAGAGAATCAATTGCAGAGATTCCATACAGATGTCCGGTTATCCCCAAACCATTATTTTTAAGTTCCCATGTATTTCCACCATCAAGGGACCTATACAGATAATTTCCCAGAGCAGCGACGAAAATTACATCATTGCCGACAACAGAGATAGTATTTATATCAGCACCTGCGGGTATAGTTCCCACATAGCTCCATGAAGGCTGTGAATAAGAATATTTTACCGAGATGAATAATAAAATTATTAAAGTTATATTTTTAATCATCACAAACCTTTTATTTATTTTAGCAATATAAGTTTTTTAGTTGAACTGAAAGTCCCAGATTCAAGTTTATAGAAGTAAACGCCACTTGGCAGATAGTGTGCATCAAAATTAATTGTGTAATTTCCTGCTGTCTGATCTTTATTCACAAGGACTGTCATTTCTTTTCCATTTATATCAAATATTTTCAGGGAAACTTTACCATCCTGCATAATTGAATATTTAATAACTGTAAGAGGATTGAATGGATTGGGATAATTTTGTGAGAGTTCATAATGATCAGGGGATCCAACCTGAATCTCAGATGCAACATAATAATATTTATAACCGCCATTAAGATCAGTTTGTTTTATTCGATAATAATATCCCCCTGCTTGAAGATTTTTATCAACATAAGAATATGAATGTGTTTGAGTTGAAGTTCCCGCTCCATTAAGGAATGATAAATTAACCCAAGATTTCAGGTCTTTACTTCTTTCAATATTAAAACCAAGGTTATTTATTTCAGATGCAGTGGACCATCTTAATGAAACATTATTTCCAACAGAATTTCCAAATAGGGATGAAAGCTCAACAGGTGTAACGCCACTGTTTGCATATCTGAAAACCTGGCCATCACCTCCACCTATATAAAAAGTATCGGGGTTTACAATTGTGATCCCATAAGTTGTCCAACCACCAGTATTCATAAGAGACCATGATTGACCTCCATCAGAAGTTTTTATGACGAAACCAAGAGTACCAGTAATAACGCCAAAATTACCCTGCCAATTCATACCGAAAATATAAGGGTTAGAATAAGGAAGAGGAATTTCCGTCCAATTATTACCTGCATCGTCACTTCTAAAGACTTTAAAAGTTGAAGCAACATATATTGTACTTTTATCAACAATCTTAAGATGGTTTATGTTATCCCCTGCCGGTATGGGGGGAGGATTATTCAGCTTAGTCCAAGAATTGCCACCATTTGTAGTTTCAATAATGTAGTTTCCTATACCACCTGCAAAACCTAAATTATCATCATAGAAGTCAACAGTACCAAGTCCAACTGCATCTGCCGTAGTCTGGTTTGTCCAGGTTGTACCGCCATTCGTAGTTTTAGCAATAAATTGAGATGCCAAATCTCCTCCGACTATCCATCCAAGCTGAGTATTGTTAAAATGAAGGTCGTACAACGAGTGTGAATTGACCAAATATTCATTCGTAGTATCCAAAGTAATTCCTCCATCCTTAGTCTTAGCAAAATAACCGGGAGCGACGAAATAACCATTCATGTTATCAAGGAACTGTGATTTCTGAATATTAACCGGAGAATTATAAGGACTTTGCACCCAATTGACTCCTCCATTTTTAGAATAAAATATTGTACCTGGAACGCCATTAGCATGACCCTGAGCAATTATTTTTCCTTTTGGGTTTTCAACATAAATACTATAGATAAATGAAGCATACGAAACGTACTGAGAGAGAAATTTCCAGGATGCTGCATCGTCAGTAGAGGAAAACATATTACCATGATAACCTCCGATAAGTAATGTTGAGGAGGATCTATCAACTGCGAAGATTCCTGTAGTATAGATCTGTCCCTGTGCCGGGACATCGAAGCAACTTTTAGTCCAGGAGGCACCATAATCGGTAGATTTAAATAATGTATCTAAAAAGCCAACCATATAAACTTCGTTATTGAAAACTTTAATACCATTAAGTATATAATTTGTAAGTCTTACAGAAGTATTCCATGAATAACCACCATCAGTGGTAGAACTAAATTGACCACCTTGTGTACAAACATAACCCACATTAGCATTTACAAATGTTGATGCAGTAATCTGATAAATTGAGCCAATGTTGTTAGTAGTCCAGTTATTTCCAGCATCATTGGAGATATAAACATTTCCTGAAGCTCCACATACTATAAGGTTATTAGCATCGCTTGCATAAATTGAATATCCGGTTGAAG
>JARLHD010000474.1 GCA_031292435.1 Ignavibacteriaceae bacterium | reverse complement strand
TAATGTAATTGCTGTTCAAGCCGGTGCTGCCAAAAGTTATATAAGTAATAAGCTTGATGAAGCCGGGACTAATTTTTCGAACAGGGTTTCTTATTGGAAATATCAGGCAAACGAAGGGATCTCCACTGGTCTTGATAATGCTAAAAAGAATTGGGGCGCTGGTCATACGCTACCTCAAAGGGCGGTAGCGGCCTTTTTGGCAAATCCATTGGAATTCATAGAAGGTGGAGAATTGGGGGCTGTCGCTGAAGGAGTGAATTTGGAAATTCATGGGATGGAAGAATGGACGGAGGCTCAAAACGTGCAGGCTTTCGAAAAGGCTAAGGCATTAACTGAGTCCGATCAAACTTTTGTAACCAGAACACCAGTTGCAAGAGAAAAAGATTTAAGAAAGAGTTTCTTGGAAAAGGGTGGTGAACTTCAGGCTGGGCAACATGTTGACCATATCGTTGAATTGCAATTAAATGGTACAAATGCAATGGAAAATTTGAAAGGACTGGATGGAAGTGTAAATTCCAGTTTTGGATCACAAATACGGGCTAGAATTAAGAACTTACCTGATGGTACAAGAGTAAATAAGGTTACTTTTATTCCGGCAAAATTTAAACCCAAATAACTTCTATGTTTGAAAAGTTCATGTTAGCTAATGAACCTCTTGCGGAATCGAGAGATGACAACAAACAACTTGAATTTAATGATAATTTCCCTTCTGATTTCATAAGCCTTATAAAAGAATGCGGAGGCTTTTCTTTCAGGAATGGATTATATCGTACCCATACTTTGGAATCAAGTATTAAATGGGGGCTGATAATCAGTAAATTTTTTCCTGGTTATCCAGGTTGTTTGCCTTTTGGATATGATTGGATGGGTTGCCAGCTTTGCGTTCACAGAAATTATGAAAATAATATTTACATGTTTGATGCGGCAACGGGGAAAGACTATAGTGCAAAATCCAGTTTAAATGATTTTCATAACGAGGGTTTAATTTATGACAGAACAAGTTATTTGTCAGAACCTATTTTTATTGAGGCGCTTGAATTTTTAAAACTGAAAAAAATATCTTATCAGAATTGTTTGGGTTTTAAAATCCCTCTTTTTTTAGGCGGCACCGATTCCTTTGATAATTATGAATCAACTGATATGGAAGTCTATTGGGAAATACAAGGCCAATTATTTTCTCAGATAAAATAGGTTTTTCTCTTCCGGAAATGGCCTCGATTTTTTTATTCCACAAAGATAAAAGACAATGTTTAGGTATATTAAACCGGAAGTCGCAGGGGGATTTGGAGAAGAAGTAAAATTGGACGTTACAGCTCGTCCTCTTAAGGTATACGAGTTGCACTATGAATTTAAAGAGTGGGCTTGTAATGATATTCTAACAACTTTTCCTTGTTTTATAGTTACAGAGAGGCTGAAAGAAGCGATACTAAAAGCTGACGGTACAGGAGTTGTTTTTGACTACGGAAAAATAAATACGAGCTATGAATTTAGGCAGCTGTTTCCGAAGTTCGTATTACCACCATTTCATCGGATGAAGATACTTGGAAAAGCAGGAGAAGATGATTTGGAATCGCGGAGAATTCGAATTGGTAATTTCGGGAAAAGTGTATAGCCTACTTTCTCTTTAATATAAGTGAAGCGGAGTTTGAAGACTATAATATAAAAAACGAATATGATAATTTTTAAAAACGAAAAAAATCCTACCAATTTAAATGATATAGAGAAAGTTGAAAAGTTGATCGGACTTGAGTTTCCAAATGAGTACAAAGAACATATCCTCGCTCATAACGGAGGACAATGCTTCCCTAATATTTTTAAATTTATTGAAAAAGGAGCAGAGACTAATTCTAATATTGATTGGTTCCTGGCTATTTATGATGGTCAATTTGATAATCTGGAGTGGTACGTTGCTATTTATAAACTGAAGCAAAAAAGATTGCCAATAAACTTGCTGCCGATTGCCAACGATCCTGGAGGAAATTTGGTTTGTATTTCATGTTTAGGAAAAGACTATGGTTCTGTCTATTTCTGGGATCATGAAAATGAAGTAGACTATGAAATTGAGGATGATACTAATTATTCAAATTTATATTTGGTCAGCCATTCATTTAAAGAATTTTTGGAAAGTCTTAGTTCAGAAACGATTTGAAAGACTAATGGATGAATTTGAAGATCCTAGCGGCTATCGGGGACTTAAATATTGCAGTGAAAATATTGTCGCTTATCTAGGCCACGAAAAGAATATCCAATTGGTATTGAATGCAATTTCACGAGTTATGGTGGCGTATCAATGATTCTATGAATAAGTACTTTTTTTTAACAGTTTTCGTTTTTTCTATTTTTTCCTGCAAGACCCATCCAAATTCTGATCGCCATTACGACGACAGTAAGAATGGTCAGAGCTACGCCCTTCGGCTAAATCCTGTACCGGGATCGCAATATCTTTACACCATTCACAATGAATCAGAAGTTAAAATGGAGGTTGGAGACCGCAAGATGGATAATGACAATAAGTCTGATGTGAGTACAGTCTATGCCATCGGTAGAGATAGTATAGGGGATTTTATCATGGGGATGACCTATGAAAAGATCCATCTGTATGTAAAGAACAACGGAGAAGAATCGGAAATGGACGCTGCCAACGCGGGAAGCTCGATCAACCCGGTCGAGAGGATGTTGGGCGCTTTGCAATCGGCTCATGTGGAAGCCCGTATCAGTCCCGCCGGAGAAGTCAAATCGGTGACAGGCTACAAGGAGATCGGTGAAAAGATACTCGGGCAGTTTCACGCTCCCGACAGTTATTCCCAGAACCTGGCGAAACAGCGG
>JARLHD010000473.1 GCA_031292435.1 Ignavibacteriaceae bacterium | reverse complement strand
TCGATGTTGCAATATGTCCCGAAGTCGGTCCGGAAATCATCATGGGCTCAACAAGAATGAAAAGCGGTACAGCTCAGAAACTTATACTTAATATGCTCACAACAACTGCTATGATTAGAATGGGTAAGGTTTATGAAAATATGATGATCGACCTCAGGATCACAAACAAAAAACTTTCAGAAAGATCTAAGAGAATTTTAATGTTAATTACGGGCGTCTCCTATAATGATGCAGAAATTTTTCTAAACAAATCCCATGGTAATATAAAGACTGCAATTGTTATGATTAAAACCGGAGCATCACTTTCTGAGGCAAAGACCCGCTTAAAACAGGCTAACGGTTTTGTCCGTAAAGCAATTGAATTAAAATAATATTATAACTTATTTATGAAATTAAAGCTGATCTTTCTGCATCTAATATTTTTGAATTCATTCTCCTTTCCGCAATTTAAAGAGATTGGTTCGGATTTTAATCGATTCATTAAAACAGGGGAGAACGTTTTTACTTCGCCACTTAAATGGGATAATAATGATTGGTATATTTTATCGGGGACAGTTGCAGTAACCGGCGGAACCTTTTTTCTTGATAATCATGCCAGGCTTTATACAAAAACTTCTTTTGGTGATAAAATATTCTCAATTGATAATGCATTTGATGTAACCTATCCCGCAATTGGGATAGTTTGTGTCTATGGCTGCGGGTTAATATTTGATGCTCCTAAAGTAAGAAACCTGGGACTTCAATTGGGTGAATCATGCGCTTTTGCCGGTATTGTTACTACAGTAATTAAAACCGCTGCCGGTCGATCAAGACCATATGTCGGGAAAGGGAATATGGATTGGCACCCAGTAAAATTTAATACCGACCAGACCTCATTCCCATCCGGACATGCAACTCTTGCGTTTGCTGTATCTTCTGTAATGGCAAATTATCTTGATAATATTTATTGGAAAGCCGGCTGGTATTCTATTGCTGGACTGGTTGGAACGGCAAGGATATATCATGATAAACATTGGCTTTCCGATGTTGTTGTGGGATCGGCAATCGGATATTTTATTGGTGATTATGTTACAC
>JARLHD010000472.1 GCA_031292435.1 Ignavibacteriaceae bacterium | reverse complement strand
GCGCTACTCTTCCACCTAAATATGGCTTCTGTTCAACAATGTAGACCTCGTGTCCTGCCTCGGAAGCTTCCACTGCGGCTGTTAGTCCGCTGATTCCTCCTCCAACCACTAGGATACTCTTATATGCCATCCTTTTACCTCTTTTCTTTAACTCAAAGCATGACCTATTCATTAATAATCGTAATAAATTACATAAACGCAAACTTCTAATGCTATTTCTCTTACAAAATAAGATTAGCACTGAAGACATAGCAAGTCAATATGACTGTATTAATATATCTTATGGTTAATTATTGGTATAATCTATTTTAGTGTCGCAATTACAGGGATCCTGTAACTCCACACTTGTCAATCACCCCTTCACAATCTAGACAAAGTGCTCTAATCAAAGGAATTGTCCGACAATTCAGGACAAACATCTTAGCAACACTCTAGTCATAGAACAAGTCAGGCCGATAATAGCCATAATAATTACGAATTAAGAGGCAGGAAATCCTTTCAAAAAGCAGGTCAGTAATTTCAAAAACCTGATAAAGGGGTAGTATTCATACAACTCCATGAATAACCACCCTTTATTTTTAACTTAATATTTACTTACAAACGCCAAAGCAGGACGGATATTACCTGATTATTTTTCGACGCTCTTAATGCCTTCTTTAATATTTTTGGTTATTTGCTCCATGAATTCCTGAAATTTAGAATTAGCATCGTTGGATACTAGTACTTGACTATCTTTTAGACACATAAATTCCATTTTCTTCAGTGTGTCTTGTTCTTCATTACTTACTTCTATTCCGGCTGCTTGTTTACCATAATGTTCCTGCTTCATTTTCTGCAAATCTTCGATCAACTTACGAGCTACCGGATTGTGAAGAAGATCATACTCTGCTTTCTTAAATTCTTGGTACATGGGTGTATGAGCGATTGATTTTCCGAGCTCAGTACTTTTTTGCATAATCTCCTCAAGTTGGTCCATAACCCTGATTCCTCCTTCAATAAATTTATAAAATTCGTCCTACCTATTTAGAATCCCAACGAAGTCTGTCCATGATTAGGGATTATCAAAGGCGAACTAAACATCATAAGCATGCCCTAATCTTTTCAAGCATGCTTACGATGTTTAGTTCGGGGATGGATGCAAATTACACACTGGATAAAAATTCGCACCCATCCCATTTTCAACCGCCTTATTATAGACTTGCCTAATTATAGACCTATCTACCAACTTAGATTAACTAAGATTATTCGATACCAAACAGATTCAAAATAGGACGTTTGAAGACCGACCACTCATTAGTTTGAGGATCCCACTTCATATTTACGAAGCACTCCCAATCTTCATTCAGAGTCGG
>JARLHD010000471.1 GCA_031292435.1 Ignavibacteriaceae bacterium | reverse complement strand
GATGAAATTTGTATTTGCGGATATGACGGGTTCAGGCTTTTATAAAATAATAGACTCATCAGAAAATCCGGGGGATATAGATTCAAGGATATTTCAATAAGAGTCAGGGGAATACAATAAAAGATTAAGTAATAACCTCTGAGGTTTAGATAAACCTCAGAGGTAGGAATATTTATTATTTAAGAAGGATCATCTTTTTAATTTCGGAGAAATTATTTTTATTAGACTTATCCACAGCAGTAATCCTATAGAAATAAACTCCTGAGGAAAGCCTGGATGATCCGAAATTTATGGAGTAATATCCGGCGGGTTGTTCAACATTCACAAGCTGACTGACTTTTTCACCGGTTATATTATATATATCGAGAGTGACCCTGGAATCAGAGGGAAGATTGTAATCTATCCGGGTGGAGGGATTGAACGGATTTGGATAATTTTGGGAGAGTGAATACCCTTTAACGATTCTGTTATTATCTGCTGTTACACCAGTTGTATTAACCAGGATGTAAGATAAATTAATGGAGTAACCGGTAAAATAATAATCTCCTCCGTCTATATTAACTATAAAGCTGTTATCAACGGGCTGCCATTGAGAATTTGACCAAGATGAATTATATCCTGTAATTTGATTCCCGTTTGCATCATATGTAGCTGTGGTCTGCTGATAATTTGTCCATTTCGAACTCTGCCAATTCTGGTTTAACGTAGTAAGAGCTTTTCCATTTGAATTATTAGTGTAAGTAGTTAGACCTGTATTTTCCCATTGTCCATTAACCCAAGACTGCTGCAGCCAGGTAATTAAATACCCATTAGCATCATAATTGTAGGTGGCTAATCCTGCATTTGTCCAGGTTCCAAGACTCCAGGTCTGAACCTTGAGTGTAAGGATGTCATTATTGCTATTGTAAGAGTAGGTGTCATAGGTTCCGTTATTCCACTGTGAATTTTGCCAAGACTGATCCAAATAGGTAAGCAAATTCCCATTTCCATCATACGTGTAGGCAAACTGATTTATGAATGTCCATTGGCTATTAGTCCAGTTCTCAAATAAAAATGTAAGATGATTCCCTTTGCCGTCATTGGTGTAAGTACTTCGATCATGATTTGCCCAATTTCCATTTGTCATGTATTCACCTAAATTAGTAAGCATACCCCCATTTGCATCATAAGTGCGATAGCTTAAAATAGAATCCTTCCTTACTCCCCCAGACCAGTAACTAAACAGATGGCAGAGCATATTTCCTTTTGAATCAAAGGTTGAGCTGTCTAATCTTGAATTTACCCATTGTCCATTGACCCACATCTGCTGGAGATCTACACTGTTATCATTTGCACCAAAGTATGTATAAGTGTTAAGCGTATAATTTCCCCATCCGCCATTAAACCAAGCTTTTACTAATCTTTGAGTAAAATTACCCTTCTGGTTATAAGAAGCCGTAACGAGTACAGTATCGGACATTGAATAAAGAGTTAATGAATCAGGAAGATAGACCTGAGCATTAGGGGAAGCTGTCTTGTTTAGTTTTGGATTAAACTTATCAATCCCCTTTTGAGGAAACATGTTTATTGATAATAGAATTACTGTAAAGAGAAGAATTGTTTTCATAAAGCACCTATATATTTTAATACTAAATTTTTAATAAAGTGATTATCGTATAGGAATGAAATGGTTTATAACAGAATAGTTACTCCAGATAGTTTATGAATAAACTTAATCAGGGAATATGCGTTCTTAACGAATAGTGAATAGT
>JARLHD010000470.1 GCA_031292435.1 Ignavibacteriaceae bacterium | reverse complement strand
GTACCGATATTAACATTTGCAATTCCGCAGTCACTCCCCCATGCTGAAAGGAACTGTTCTGCTTCACGCATATTATTTGTGAATATTGCAGAGGATAATCCCTGTACAACATTGTTATGAAGTTTTATTGCGTTTTCAATGGTGCCGGAATATTTAATAAGATAAAGAATAGGGGCAAAGGTTTCTTCCTGAACAATATCATAGTGATTTTCAGCGACACAGATTGCGGGTACGACGTATGTGCCTGATTCATAGCCATTACCTTCCAATACATCGCCGCCGAATAAAACTGTTCCGCCTTCAGTGCGAACTTTTTCAAGTGCGACAGTAAATAAGGTAACAGCTTCTTTATCAATTAAAGGACCGACATGATTCTTTTCATCGAGGGGGTTACCGATTTTTAAGCCTTTATATGCATTAACAAGAGAATCTTTTACCTTATCGAAAATAGATTCATGAATAATGAGTCTTCTTGTGGAAGTACATCTTTGTCCACATGTACCGACAGCACCGAATACAATTGCGGGTACAGCCATTTTGAGATCTGCATCTGGGGAAATAATAATTCCATTATTACCACCTAATTCCATTATAGATTTCCCGAATCTACCAGCGATAATTTCAGCAGCATGTCTGCCAACTTTAGTTGAACCGGTAAGGGAGACAAGGGGAACCCGTTTATCATGAAGCATAGTTTCGCCGATTGTAGATCCTTTGCCGATGATAAGGGAGAAAATACCTTCGGGCAGATTATTTTCTTTTATAACTTCGCCGATTATGTTCTGGACAGCTATTGCAGAGAGAGGAACTTTAGAAGAAGGTTTCCAGAGATTGACATCTCCGCATGCTGCAGAGATCATTGCATTCCAGGACCATACAGCCACCGGAAAATTAAATGCGGAAACAATGCCAACTATGCCTAAAGGATGGTATTGATCGTACATGCGGTGATTTGGTCTTTCAGAATGCATAGTATAGCCGTAAAGCTGTCGTGATTGACCGAGGGCAAAGTCACAGATATCGATCATTTCCTGAACTTCGCCTAAACCTTCCTGCAGAGACTTACCCATTTCAAAAGAAACGAGAGTTCCTAGTGGTTGTTTATATTCTCTTAATTTAAGTCCTATTTGACGGACGATATCGCCTCTCTTGGGGGCGGGGATTTTTCTCCATTTAGAGAATGAATCCTGTCCAATTTGAATTATTTTATCATAATCATCTGAGGATGCCAGGTAGACTGAGGAGATTAATTTGCCATCGGCAGGAGAGTAGATTTTTAATTCACCCTGATCATTTGT
>JARLHD010000469.1 GCA_031292435.1 Ignavibacteriaceae bacterium | reverse complement strand
TATGATTCCAAAGTTTTTAGAATTTATTAAGGAATTACCCAAAAGCCCTAACGGCAAGATAGACAAGAAGATATTAAAGCAGCAAATAATGGGCCTCTGATTTTATTTATAAAAAATGATTGATCTTAAGAATTCTGAAGAAAAATATTACTTTGAGAAATATGGCGAACACATAAACTCATGGTATATGACTCACTTGGTTAAAATGGGGATTATAAATACGGGAATTCAAGCCGAAGGGGCTACAATTACCGATTCGAAAGGGAATACACTTATTGATTGTACTTCAGGATATGGTATTGGAAACATAGGACATAATAACCCTGTAATCGTACAAGCAATTATCGATCAATTAACCAGGAAAGAAGTTAATACAAGACCTTATATAAATAAAATTCAAATAGAACTGGCCGATTTGCTTAAAATTATAACTCCGGGAGAATTGGAATGTTCTTATTTGTTTAATAGTGGTTCGGAAGCGATAGAAAATGCACTAAAGCTAGTCAGGCTATATAAAGGAGGGAAAAAGATAATTTCCATGAAAGATTCCTTTCATGGTTATACATTAGGTGCATTGTCCGCATCCGGTGTTCCTTCATTTAAAAAAGGTTTTGAACCTTTACTTCCTGGATTTCAACAGGTGAAATTTGGAAAAATAGAAGAGGTGTATGGATTAAAGGCTGAGGAGATTGGAGCTATATTAATAGAACCTATCCAACATGATGCCGGAGTTAAAATTCCTCCATATGAATATCTTAAACAGGTTAGAAAATATTGCGATGATAACAATATAATTATGGTAGTAGATGAAGTTATTACCGGAATTGGAAAAACAGGTTATATGTTTGCCTCTGAATATTTTCAAATAGAACCAGATATCCTGGTAATTGGAAAATCACTTGGCGCGGGGTTAATACCAATAGGTGGTATAATTACAAGAAAAAATCTATGGCAGAGATTCGGATTAAGCTTTCCTATGACTGCTTCGAGTTATAGTGGTAATTCGCTAGCTTGCCGGGCCGCAATTGAAACAATCAGGTTTATCCTTGACAATAATATTCTAGACGCAGTTAAACCCAAAGAATTATTTTTGTCGGATCAATTAAATAAATTAAGGAATAAATTTCCCGAAATTATTTTGGCTGTAAATGGTATGGGAATGATGTTTGGACTGGAAATTATAAATAAAAATACTGCATCCTGGATTGTTAAAAATATGATTAAGAATAATGTTATCGTCTATCAATCATTTGGAAATGCCAGCATTATAATGGTTGAACCACCCTTGATCATTTCTCTTGAACAGATTTCAAAGATCATTGATGGCTTTTACAATGTAATTTCAGGAATATATTCAGAAGTTACTTTTGGAAATAATGATTAGTTATTAATAAATTATGGTTCTTCTCATAATAATAATGGAATATAATTTAACGTCAATAGGATAATAATGAACTTTGATAGAAATTCAATCTTAATTAATCCCAAAGAAGAAGTAGCTAATATTGTAGAAGCAATTAAATACTCAGTTCAAACCATATTTAAAAAGAAGGGTGCTGTTATCGGAGTTAGTGGAGGTGTAGATTCCTCAGTTGTTTTAGCCCTTACAGCCAGGGCTTTGGGAAATGATAAAGTTCTAGCTGTTATGCTTCCTGAAATAGAATCCACACTTGATAATATTGATTTTGTGGGCAAATTACTTAAACAAGTCAATGTTGATTGTGTTACGGAAGATCTAACTGAAGCCCTCACAGGGTTAGGATGTTATAAGAGAAGAAACAGTGCAGTAAAAGAATTATTTCCTGAATATGACGGCACCACTTATAAAATGAAATTGATTTTACCGGATGATATCCTGGAAGCCAACAATCTCAATATATTTTATTTGGAAATTATTTCACCTGATGGGGTAGCAAAAAGGAAAAGGCTACCCCTAAAACAATACTTAGAGATCGTAGCTGCTTCAAATTTTAAACAACGAACAAGAATGAGCATGCTTTACTATTTAGCAGAAACAAGAAATTATGCTGTTATAGGTACACCCAATAAAAATGAACATGAACAGGGTTTTTTTGTAAAGTATGGAGATAGTGGATCAGACTTCAGACCTATTAAACATTTGTTTAAAACCCAGGTTTATCAGTTGGCTGACTATTTAGATATTCCTGTTATAATTAAAGACCGGGTACCAACATCAGATACTTATAGCGCTGACCAATCTCAAGAAGAGTTTTTCTTCCGACTACCCTTTGATATTCTGGATAGAATATGGTATGGATGGGAAAATGGTGTTTCGTCTGACCAAATTGCTTCTGCATTAAATCTATCAGCCAATCAGGTTAATAATGTTATTTCAGATATAAAAAGAAAGATAAACACAACAGTGTATCTGAGAAAAGAACCGCTTGATATTAAATCTATTGAAATTGAGCTTCATTCTACTGACCACTAACTTCATTCAGACGGAAAATTTGTAAATGACATTATTAAAAAAATATGCTGATCTCTTTATAAGGTATGCCTTAAAACTGAATGCTCAAAAAGCCATATCCGGATTAAGGAGAAAATCTGATATTTATCAGAAGATGGTTGGTGATGTTATAAAGGAAACCTTGGATAATAATCTTACTACTGACGAAAAATTTTGGATAAAAAAAATAGAACTCTTAAGAAGACAGTTGGAATCATCCAGCGAGGAATTAGTATTAACTGATTTTGGCGCAAGGAAAATACCTGATCCTAAAGTTTATGATATTGAAATTGAGAAGGGGCGGAATGTCGTTAGTACAGTAGGGTCAAAGTGTAAAAGTGGCAGTGAAATATATTTCTGGGTATTAATTTTATTCAAACTTATAAGAAAATTCAAACCTTTGTCGTGTATAGAACTAGGATCCTGTATGGGTTTGTCGGCTTCTTTTCAAGCGTCTGCACTTTTTTTAAATGGCAGTGGTAAATTGGTTACCATGGAGGGTTCTGAATCCCTTGCTGCAATCGCAACCAAGAATTTTCAGACACTTGGACTGCATAATATAAGTTTGAAATTAGGCCGATTCCAGGATACTTTACATGCTGTCCTTAGTGAATCCCAACCTATTGATTATGCTTTCCTTGATGGACATCTTGACGGTATAGCGACGATAAATTATTTTAAAGAAATAGTTCCATTTTGTAGTTCTAAAGCACTATTAATAATTGATAACATTTTTTGGTCACCCAGCATGAAAAAAGCCTGGAAATTTATTGAGGATGATAAGAGAATTAAGGTTTCCTTTAATTTGAGGCATTTTGGAATATGTGTAATTGACAATGAGGTAATTGAAAAACAAAGTTTTAGAATTCCTTTGATCTAATTTTATTAAAAATATTGGATTTAGCTTTAAGGTCTGATTCCGATTGTTATTCAAAAATGAAAAAAATATTAAACCTGGAATTAAGGCCATTAGATTTGGGAATATTAAATTCCGTAAACTTGAGTTAACATATTGGTTCCCAACTCGAGAGGACAAAATATATAAATGAGAATTAAATAAATAATTAAATGAGAACGATTTTCGTCACCCTGCTATTTATAATAAACACTGCGTTTGCGACTACATATTATATCGATAGCATTAATGGGAATGATAAAAATCCGGGTATAACCACTTCCTCTCCATGGAATACACTTCACAAGATAAATATTTTTAAATTTAAGACAGGAGATACTGTTAGTTTAATGTCCGGCTCAAGATTTATGATAACTGAACCAATATCTTCGAAAAGTGGAATAATATTTAATTCATATGGAGCAGGGGAACGACCAGTTATTGATGCAGGATCTTCATGTATATGTGTAAATTTTGATGGAGCCAATGATACCAAATTTATTAATTGTAAATTTGTTAATGGTTTTCCGAACAATATAAATTTATGGAAATGCAATCATATTACAATTGAATCATGTAATATTGACAGCAGTAAAGGTGCAAATATTCATAATTGTAACATATATACCGGTGAGGGATCATTTTTATCTGTCAGGAATTCGACGTTAAATTACAGCGAGCAAACCCAAGGCACCGGCAACTTAGGGATATATCTTGACGGGACTGAAAATAGTTTGATGGAATATGATACTTTAATGGGAAATTTTTCCAATATCAGAATTGGGTTTGGTAATGCTCCTACATATGATTACACTGATAATCTTGTAGTTCGTTATTGTGTTGTTAAGTATGGCAAGTATGACAATATAGATGATGACGGTTCAAGGAATGCACAGTTTTATTATAATGTTTTTGAATCGGATACATCTTCTGGTTATCATGACAATGTGTATATATTTTCGGATGGAAGCGGTAAGTTCGATCAATATTCAGCTGTAGGCAGTAAATACTTTAATAATACTTTTATTTCTCATTCAAAAGGGTGTACTTTTGAAATAAGAAACGGAGTGGTTGCGACAAATAATACGATTAAAAATAATATTTTTTATAATACCAACCCTTCCGGCTGGATGTTTTATAGTGATAATACATATGGTACATGGGAATTCAATAATAATATTTTTTACATAACCCATGGGACTTATAATCATTACTGGCATATTAATAGCACCACAATTGCTAATTTTAAATCGTGGAAAAATTTAGGTTATGATACTTTAAGTATCTGTGCTGATCCTCTTTTTACTAACTACAGAACAGGAAATTATTCTCTTAGAAGTGGAAGTCCGGCTTTAAATTCAGGAACTTCTGTCGGTTTAACTAATGATATTCATGGCAATCCGGTACCTAAAAATTCCACTGATATAGGTGCTTTTCAACATTTTAATTTGGAATAAAATATGCAAAACTTTGCGATTATCGGTTTAGCCGGTTATATAGCTCCAAGACATCTTCAGGCAATAATGGATACAGGAAATAATCTTGTAGCCGCAATGGATACTCACGATTCTGTCGGGATATTAGACAGATATTATCCAGACGCTAGTTTTTTTACTGAATTTGAAAGATTTGACCGACATGCTGAAAAACTTAAAAGGGAATCCAAAGATTCAGAAATTAATTATGTCTCAATTTGCTCACCTAATTTTTTGCATGATGCACATATCAGGTTTGCATTAAGAATCGGAGCAGATGCTATTTGTGAAAAACCTCTTGTCCTAAACCCGTGGAACCTAGATGCTCTTGAAGAACTTGAAGGAATATATGGAAGAAAAGTAAATACAATTCTTCAGTTAAGAGTTCATCCAGCACTTTTGCAGCTTAAAGAAAATATACGCTCGAATAAGAGTAAAACTAAAAAAGAAGTAATATTAACTTATATAACATCCCGCGGTTTATGGTACCATTTCTCCTGGAAAGGAGTGAAAGAAAAATCAGGAGGTATTGCAACTAATATTGGTATTCATTTCTTCGATTTACTGATGTGGTTATTTGGCGAGGTACAAACCAGTGAAGTATATTATTCTGATCCCTATAAGATAGGAGGTTTCCTTGAACTTAAAGATGCCAATGTAAAATGGTTTTTATCCCTTGACAAGAATGATCTTCCTCAAAAAGCAATTGATGATAAAAAACTGACATACCGTTCTATTTCTGTTGACGGGGAAGAAATTCATTTCAGCGAAGGGTTTACCGATTTGCACACCAAAGTATATGAAAAAACTCTTTCAGGAAATGGCTTTGGCATAAATGACGCGAGACCTTCAATTAAATTAGTTTACAATATAAGAACATCATTAGTAAATCCTAAAGAAGAAAATATGCATCCTAATATTCTTAAGGTACTTAATATAAAAGGGCATGAGTATGAATTACTTTAAACATGAATCAGCCTTTGTGGATGAGCCAAGCGAAATAGGGGAGGGGACTAAGATATGGCATTTTTCACATATCCAGAAAGGTGCGAAGATAGGGAAGAACTGTATATTCGGGCAGAATGTAAATGTTGCTAACAATGTTACAATTGGAAATTTTTGTAAAGTTCAGAATAATGTTTCTATATATGAAGGTGTAACTTTAGAGGATTATGTTTTTTGCGGACCTTCGATGGTGTTTACCAACGTACTTGATCCAGTCTGCAAATACCCCCAGGTTGGAGCCGATTTTTATATTAAAACACTTGTTAAAGAAGGTGCATCAATAGGAGCAAATGCTACAATTGTATGCGGTCATACTTTGGGGAAACATTGTTTCATTGGTGCCGGAACAGTAGTTACAAAAAACATTCCTGATTATGCATTAGTTATTGGAAACCCGGGAAGGATTGCAGGATGGGTAAGTGAAGCTGGGAAAAAATTAACTTTTAATAAAGAAGGGTTTGCGTATTGTGAAAAATCAAAGAAAAAATATAAGCTTGAAAATAATTCGGTTAAGGAAGTAGAATAATCAATGGGCGATAAATAAATTATAATTTAATAAGTCTCACATAAAAAAAGGTTAGTTGTTAATTCAACTAACCTTTTTTATTTAATAATAATGATTATTGAATAATTGTTAAGGGTGAAATTGTGCAAATATTATTATTATGATTGCAGTCAGCGATAATCAAATCACTTAGATCGATCATACCATCTCCATTCAGGTCCTTAGCTACATGGTAATTAAAGTTATAATTATCATCATCAATGGTATTGTAATCATCTTTATCGACACTGCCATTCTGATTAATATCCCCGCTATATATACACCACTTTGAGTCTACCAACACTAGATTGTTTCCAAATGCCTGGCTTTGAGCAGAAGTAAAATCAAAATTGACTGTAGTATTTGCGAAAAGCTCCCCTCCATTTTTACTCCAAGTCTCAATTGCATTAACATACTTAATTACTATGTAATAATAGCCACTACTAATATTTTTGAAGTTTAAGGGAGAGACACCATCTAAATCGACTATTATTCCGTCACTCTTTAGGAATCCAGCCCGGCTGGTAACAATAGAATAATTACCATTAGAGGTCCGGACTTCGACTAAAATCCAATCTACAACATTTGCGGGTATTTTTGCAACTGATTCCGATCCGGTGTAATTCCAGGGGGAAGAATTATATGGTTGTGAGAGTGAAATCATTTTATTGGAATTATAAAAAGTTGACATTTTACCATCATTAAACATACCTTCCAGAAGAACCTTAATGTTTACAAGGGTATTTTGAGTAATATAATGTTGATATGCCCCAATATCAGGGGAATTTGGCGGAACGGGATTACCGTTTATATCAGAAGTTAATCCAACATATGTACCAGAATTAATTGCGGGACTACCACTTTGTAATGAGAAATCTCCTGCATCGTAATTTATAAAAAGAGGATTTATACAATAACTGGTAGTGTCAAATCCTAAAGACTGCCAGGATTCAAAATTATGTACTGTATTGCCGTATATATGCCAATAATGATCATAAATTCCGCCAGTTACATAATAAATATTATTATTAAAATTCAGAGCACCATAAGTGTTATCACTATAAAACATCCATCCTGTCCTGCTACTGTTATAGAAAATATTATTTTGCAGGGTAATATTCGTGGCTTCAGCTCCTGATTGAATTTCAATTGAACTTCCGCCTCCAGAGTGTGCTATAAAAGTATTATTATAATAACAGGCTCCGTTTGCAGAATATTGTGGATAATTTCCGCTTCCATCTGAGAATATGTACACATTATCATGATATCCCGAGGAGGTGTTAGTTTCAAAAAGGTTGTAATATATTTGTGCATTTTTTGAACCGTCATCATCTATATTATCATAAACTCCATATTTGACTACGCAATATCTTATAATCAAGTTATCAGTCCAATCAGAGTTTCCACTTTCGGGATTTCCAAAACCAATTCTGATATTTGAAAAATTATTCAGAATAGTGTCATATTCAAGCAGGGAATTATCAGTGCCATCGATATAAATTCCTAAGTTACCATTGCCTGAAGATTGGTCCCCATAATTTATTGTCGAATTTCTTACCGAGAGGTAAGAACCCTGTCCTGAATAAATATTACAATTATAGATGCTAGCCCCCCTGCTGCTATCCACATTGCATGATTCAATTAGAATATTAGTACACTTCCAGAGTGCAATATTGTTAGGATATCCATTAACAAACTTTAAATTAATAAACTTCACATTACTGGCATCTTCAAAATCTGCACATATGTATGAATAACCTCCATCTAAAACCGGCTTTGCTCCTGTTCCATAAGAAGTAAAAATAATATTTTTTTTTGAAGATAAAGATTTAGATAGCATTAACCTCGTGTCTGCTTTAAAACATACAGTATCTCCAGAGTTAAAATTATAAGAGTTAACCCTGGAGATACTATTCCAAGCAGAACTAGAAGTTTTACCTGAATTTGCATCACTACCCCCGTCACTATCTACATAATAGCTGGTTCCAAAAATATTACCTCCCCCAAAGAATAATATTAATAGAATTAACACACGAATTGGTTTGATCATTCGATCTCTCCTACAGAAAATAGATTTTGAATAATAGTTTTTAATTCAAAAGCAACATTTCGATATCTAATACTGGCGGGATTGAATTGTTGCTTTATGTGATATAATACACTTAAAATTTGTATGCTATATCAAGTAGTTAAGATAAATTAATTTTATTGAAAATGAAAATAAAAAGAAATTATAAGCAGATAAATTTTGACAAATGCAATAAAAAATGGGACTGAATGTTATTCAGTCCCATTGTAATATTGACTATCTATTATGAAGAGAAATTATTTAATAAGGTTCATTTTAATTGTTTTCGAATTTTTAGCAACTCCATTAGTGGGGGATTCAGTAATCGAAACAAAGTAAATTCCTGATGGATGACCAACTCCATTCCAATTAAGTTCATAAGTACCCGGCTGCTGAACTTCATTTTTTAATTCATCCAATTTTTCACCAATTATATTATAGACGACCATGTTTACCATACTTTCTGCAGGGATGGTATACCTGATCTTTGTGGATGGATTGAAAGGATTAGGATAATTTCCAATAGAAAAATCCTGAGGAACAACAGTTATTTCAACATTGTTAGAGTATGTAAAATTGCCATTATTATCAATCTGTTTTAACCGATATTCTATTTTGTAACCTATAGGGCTTTTATCTACGAAAGAGTAGTTATTTTTAATAACACTGTTTCCTTTTCCTTCCATAAATCCAATTTTATCCCAGGATGTGCTGCTTTTTCTCTCAATATCAAATCCCTGATTATTTATTTCAGTACTTGTAGTCCAGTTCAGAAGAACAGAATTATTTGAATAATTTCCAGTAAAGGAAGAAAGTTCTACAGGCAATGCAGATTTTACTTCATAGGCTCCCAGATCGACACCATTGACAGGTCTGGCATTTCCCTCTTTGTCTATGCTAAAGATGCCACCTAAGTTGAAACCCACATTAAGAACTGGAGAATTAGTAGCAGGATACAATGTATCATTAACTACAGGATTTGCATCAAGCCCATGAGCTTCAAAACCTAGTGCCTGCCATTGAGTATATGTCATATATCCCTGTGGTTCATATAAAACCATTGAACCTGAACCACTTCTATAATAAAGGTTATAATCAATTGCCGCACCCGAGGTCAATGTTGACCCTATATCAACGATGGAAGTTGCGCTGTTGGAATAAAAAATATTGTTTTTAACCAAAACATCAGTGCATTTTAAAACTTTTAAGCAATTAACATTGCCTAATACTGTATTCTGGTAACATCTTAAAGCTCCGGTACCAGATACATCATTATTAAATCCAATAATATTTCCACTAGAATTTGGGCATTTGATTACATTATTATAAACAAGAAATGTTCCTGTCCCATCAGTAATATCAATACCCTGAGCTGTTGTTAATGAATTATTCTGGTATATATAATTATTTCTGAAGGTCATATCGCCATCAAGATAGCTTTGAATTCCATCGTTATGCCCGGCACCGATATCACTAATTACAATGGAATTATCTTCAAATGTGCAGGTACTGTTTCTTTGAGAATAAATACCATCAGCCTGATTATCGCTATTAGATACAGGACTTGACATAGTACAATTTCCAATATATCCGTTAGTCGATGATTCAATAAAAACACCTCCATGAGAAGTAATATAGAAGTCACAATTTTCAATTCTCAGATTGTCGGTACTTTGCGCATGAATATCTCCATTAGTATTTACGGCCGCATATTGAAGTCTGAAATTGCGAATAGTTATAAAGTTAACGCCAATTAAGGAAATACAATTATTGAGGGTTGTACCACCATCAATTATCGGCAGGTTACCTGTTCCGTAAGCATCGAAAATAACCGGGGTGGTAGAATTACCGCTACCCTGTGGTGTTAAGATTTCAGACCAAGTGTCTCCTCTTCTAAATAAAATAATATCTCCAGGGATAAAAACTTTAGAATTAACTTTGGAGATAGTTTTCCACGGGGAAGAGATTGATGTGCCTGAATTAGCATCACTACCATTATTTGCGACATAATAAGTTGCTGCAGAAGCCGAAGCATGTTGAAAAGCGCCTATATCCGGGGTTTGCGGAACCGGATTACTGTGAATATCAGTGGTTAAACCCACATTAGTACCAGAATTCAAGTTAGGACTACCAGCTTGAAGAGAAAAATCTCCTCCAGAATAATTTGAAAAAAGAGGATTCGATATGAAACTATTTGCCTCATAACCTGTTGCACTATTCCAAGAAGAAATAGTGGAATATGAACTTCCCAGATTGAACAGATGCCCGGCTCCACCAGGGGCATAGTAATTATTATTGGTTATAGTCCACGAATTAGCGGGTGTTCCTCTAAATAGCCAGGCATAATCAACACCTTCTATATAAAAGATATTATTCTTAAATGACATATTAGTCATGTGTGAAATAGTAGAGTTTCCACCACCAACATCTATTGCCTGATTATCTCCAGATTCATCATGCAAGATAAAAGTATTGTTATAATATTTATTATTATTGGGAGCAATTCCATATTCATTATAGACACTATTTTCTGATATGTAAAATAGACAACTATATTGTTGTGAAGAACTTGATTCAAAAACATTGTAATAGAAAGATGATTTTTGACATCCATCATCATAAGCCGAGGCATCACCATTCTGTTTCACCACAGAATATCTTACGACCAGTGAATCGGCTAAGTATGGAGAATTACTGTCGTAGCCTATATTTATTCCCACTGCACGATTATAACTGATAGTATCATATTCTAATAATGTTTCAGAACAGGCATTAACATAAATACCATGAGTATTTTGACCATAATTTATAGTAGAGTTTCTAATGGTTAAATGATTTCCCAATTCAGCAAGTAACTGTGCTTTTGCAGAAGAAGAATATTCAGAACAATATCCGCTATCTATGTTACATGATTCAAAAGTGAACTTAGTACAGTTATAAAGATAATTGCAATCATTCCCACCATTTACAGCAAGTCCGCCGATAATTTTTAATCCACTAAAGTTTACGTTTGTTTGTCCGCTAAAGTTCAATACCTGTCGTGATTGCTGACCATCTAAAACAGGTCTTGGACCGGAGCCATAAGAATTAAAAGTAATATTGCTTTTTCCTGAGAGAGTAACTCCTGAAAATCTTCCGCCGCATTTAAAACTAACAATATCTCCGGCAGCAAATGAAAAACTACTTACCTTAGCCAGGGATTTCCAGGGTAAGGTTATAGAAGTTCCTGAATTACCATCGTTTCCTCCAACATTATCAACATAATACGTTGTGGCATTAAGATCACCCCTGAATAAGAGTAAAATTAAGCTTCCAAAAATGAAAATTGATTTAAACATGTTTTCCTTCCTAATAGATCTGTAAATAACTGCATGAATTTAACTTTAAGAGGAAGGTTGAACCATAGGGGATAAACTGAAATAAATAGAGGAATTACCTGATTTTAAACTCAGGTAAAATCTTAATTACACATTGGAATTACCTGAATTAATGATAAATTATTTATAAATTAGATAAAATTATTTTGATTTTATGGAATTAGATAAAAAAGGCACCGTTTCAATCCTAATTGTAGAGGATGAGAAGATTGTAGCTATGGATATAGCGGTGAGTCTAAAATCCGTAGGATATGAGGTTTTGGGAATAGTTGCAAGTGGAAAGGATGCAATTGAATTAGTAAACCAGAGCCCGCCGGATTTAATCCTAATGGATATTAAAATCAAAGGGTCGATTGATGGAATCGAAACAGCGGAGATAATACAAAGCCAACATGATATTCCCATTGTTTATCTGACTGCTTTTGCAGATGAAAACACACTTTCCAGAGCACGGATTACTGCGCCCTACGGATATATAATTAAACCATTTGATAAAAAAACTGCTCATACTATAATTGAAATAGCTTTATACAAAAATAGTATGGAGAAAACAATTAAGGAAAATGAACGATGGTTATCTAAAATCCTGCAATATTCCGGTGATGCCATGATTGCTACGGATGCACATGGGAAAATTAAACTAATGAATAAAATTGCTGAAACAGAGACAGGCTGGAATACAGATGAGGTTACCGGAAGGGATATAAATGAAATTCTTAAGCTATCTGACGAAAACACAAAGGAGCAAATAAATGCACCTATAATACGTCTTTTTAGTGAAGATCATGAACAGGACATATCAAAAACAGCGATCCTGATTGACAAAGAAATGAAGGAAAAATTAATTGCCGGAACAGCTTCATGGATAAAAGACGATAAAAATAATACTACAGGCATTGTGATTGTTTTTCGTGATATTACAAAACAACGTAATGTTGAAAAGGAAAGAGAGAGATTATTCAAAAAAGTCAGTTTAGCCCAGGAAAGATTAAAAGTAGTATCAAAACGATTACTGGAAGTTCAGGAATCGGAAAGAAGGCATATTGCCAGAGAGCTTCATGATGAAATAGGGCAGATACTAACAGCAATAAAAATAAATATACAAACGGCATTCAAATTAGCAGGCTCAGAAAAAATTGAATCTCATCTTAATGAAGGAGTTGAATTAATAGAGGAAGCACTATTCCAGGTTAGGAAATTATCAATTGATCTGCGGCCATCAATGCTTGATGATTTAGGGTTGATACCTGCACTCCGATGGTATGTTGACCGCCAATCGGTTAGAGCAGGAATTACAGCTAAAGTAAGTGTGGACGAAACAATAATGCGTTTGCCTAACGAAATAGAAATAACATGTTTTAGAGTGGCGCAGGAAGCGCTTACAAATATTATAAAGCATTCGCAGGCAACACATGTAGAAATTATGCTTTATTATGAAGAGGGTGATCTTCATCTGAAAATTATAGATGATGGTGTTGGTTTTAATTTCTTTGCAGCAGTTCAAAGAAGTCTTAAAGGTGAAAGCATGGGAATATTAGGAATGCAGGAACGTGTAGAACTTATCGGCGGAAAAATAAAAATAAATTCGAAAGCCGGTAATGGCACAACAGTGCATACAATATTTCCAGGTGAAGTTATTAATCTAAAATAAACAAGGTTGGATTTTATGAAACCTATAAAAGTAATACTTGTTGATGATCATTCCCTGGTAAGAGCCGGTATACGATCATTGATTCTGAATATTTCAGGAGTAGAAGTAATTGCCGAAGCAAATAATGGAAGGGATGCAATAAGATTAATTGACGAACTTATTCCGGATTTAGTCCTTCTGGATATAGCCATGCCTGAATTAAACGGGCTGGAGGTAATTTCAAGAATCTCCAAAGATAATACTGATACTAAGGTGATAATTTTGTCTATGCATACAAACGAAGAGTATGTAGTGCAGGCATTAAAAGCAGGAGCTGCAGGATATTTGCTTAAAGATTCTGCACCTAATGAACTAGAAATAGCAGTAAATGCAGTAATGAAGGGAGAAACCTATTTAAGTCCAGCAATAAGCAAGCATGTGGTAGATAATTATTTAAGGAGAATATCTGACGTATCTGCGGAAAAAGAAAGGGGACCAGATATTTTCAAACAGCTTACATCAAGGCAAAGGGAAATACTTCAATTAATTGCTGAAGGTAATTCAACAAAGGACATTGCAAACAAACTGAATGTAAGTATAAAAACTGTTGAAACGCACAGGATGCAATTAATGGATAGAATTGGGATACATGATGTTGCCGGACTTGTAAGGTATGCAATCAGGATGGGGATAATTACAGTAAAAATGCCGGATAATTAATAATTTCAGATGGTCAGTTCTGAACTTCTGAGATTTTTTATAGTTTCCTGAGCTTCTTTTTCGCCAAAGTACTGTTGTGAAATAACAGGGACAACTTCATTAAGGATATCTTCGCGTAATGAAAATTCTTTATAATTATTTACAGCATCACTAACACTATTTTCGCATATTTTTAATTTGTCGTTAAAATCAGTGCCCTCTTCCCAGCATTTAATTTTTTCAGAAGAAGGATGTACAATAATTCCACCCAAGCGTAGAATTTCAGTCCGTAATTTTTTGATATAGGTTAAATTAAGATCGGCATAGTAAAGGAAGATTTTTTTCAAAGAAATATTGATTGAGTCTTTTGCAGAATTTCTAAGGATTTCTTCAGTATGCAGACAGTTATTTAAAATTTCATTTAGTCCCCGGATCGTATTATCCTTAAAAGATTCCATTTGATAAGTTCCTTTTATATGCTTACAAGAAATGTTGCTTACAAAATGAAAATAGGTTTTAATAGATTGGCTATTATTGTTTTGAAACACAAAAAAATTCAATATAATAATTTTGTTTTATAAAAATGATTTTTGAGAATGAAGGACGTATTTTTATTAACTGATGGATGGAGTGATGTACAGGGGAAAAATGTTTTAACTTTCTGGGGTATATCAAATGAGACAGGTCCGGTTGAAATCAGAATATCCAATTCATATCCACTATTTTTTGTATCAAGAGAAGCCGTAATTACAGGCCTTAATATTCCATATACGAGAAAAAATGTGCTACTTAAAGATTTCAATTCTGAATCGGTAGATGCTCTTTATTTTAACACGCAGAGGGAGCTGCTTTCAGGAGCGGATTTTTTGCGAAGGGCAAAAATTCCAATTTTCGAATCAGACATTGATCCTGCCAGACGATATTTAATGGAGCGATATATTTATGCCCAAGTTTCCTTAACCGGTGAGGAAATTAAAGAAGGGAATTCTTCTGTATTTATTAATCCGATTATGAAGCCATCCTCAGTTGAGCCGGAATTTCGAACATTATCATTGGATATTGAGACGGGCAGGGATAATAGTGTTCTATCAATTGCATGCCATTTATGGGGAAATACTGCAGAGAAAAAGATTGTATTCATGAAAGGGAAATGGGAAACTAAAGAACAAGAAGAATTTGAAATAAATTTTAATAGTTCCGAAGAGGAATTGCTTAATAAATTTTTAAAATGGTTTAAGCAGAATGATCCGGATATTATAATCGGATGGCATGTAATCGGGTTTGACCTGATGTTTCTAGAAAAAAGGTGCAGAAATTTTAATATCAAATTTGACATTGCCCGGAAGGGGAATATAATACTAAGGAATAAAGCGCGCGGCGGGTATTATGCAAGTGTTCCTGGAAGAATTGTATTGGATGGACCGGTAAGTATGAGAACTGCATTTTATTCCTTTGAAGATTATACACTTGAGACAGTTTCACGTGAATTGCTGGGAACGGGTAAAACAATTTCTCCTGATACGGGAAAGGTCGAAGAGATAAACAGATTATTTAAAGAGGATAAATACAAGTTGGCTGAATATAATCTGAATGATACTATTCTTGTATCTGAAATATTCAAGAATACCGGAATCATAAAGCAGGATGTTAAAAGAGCTCAGCTATCCGGATTAATGATGGACAGGCTAGGAATGATGACCGCTGCTTTTGATCATTTTTATCTTCCTAAACTACACCGGGAAGGGTATGTTGCTTCTGACGTGAAAGATATAGAGCCGGCGGGGCAGGCTGCAGGAGGTTATGTAATTGAGCCTGTACCCGGAATTTATGAGAATGTTGCTGTGCTTGATTTTAAGAGTTTGTACCCTAGCATTATACTGACATTTAAAATTGATCCTTTGTCGCGGCTGAATAATGACATTGACCCAATTACTACTCCTAATGGATATAAATTTTCTACAGTAAAACATTTCCTTCCTGAATTAATATCCGCGTTAATGGACCAGCGGAGT
>JARLHD010000468.1 GCA_031292435.1 Ignavibacteriaceae bacterium | reverse complement strand
TCTTGATTACAGAAAAGAGTCTGAGTATTCCGATATAGATAAGGTAATGTGTTATATCGAAGGCGTTAACTATGAGAGTTGCTACTCCATTAACCAGAGTCTTAATGCTCACATAAATAATCTGGGATATGTCAGGACTGGAGAGAAGTTCATTAACCAGGGTGAGAGTCAATTCTTCAATTATAAATTCTGGAAGAAAGGAACATTACATCTTGAATTCAAGGACGTAAAACTATGGGAGGAATTCAATATAAGAGCTTGTAATGGTAAGAACTGGCTCCCAGAAGCTGAAAAGAAAACATGGCAAGAAAGTAAAGTACCAGTAACATTATTCAAACAATTAAAGGAAGCAAGTTAATGACAGATAGAACAGCAATTAAAGTATTGTTAGTAGCCAAGCATAAACTTACTACTGACAATTTCAGACCAGTAGAAAGTAGTGAGAACTTCTATGTTACGAGTACGGATGGAGCAAAAGGAATGAAGTCAATCAGGAAAACTCTTATTGACCATCTGATTAACCATGAGGTAACAGAAGTAAATGAAGTGCTGGTGTACTAATGAATAAAGTAATTTTAATCAATAAACAATAGAGGAAGTATGGCACAATTAAAAACAAACAAGGTAGACTCAGCTTTATTGCTAAGTGCAATTCAGTCATGTAGTCCAGGTACGAAAATATTCTCCAGTCAACTTGAACATTCCTTGGGGTATAGTGGAGTACAGATTAGAAAGGCTATTAAGGAGTTAAGGCGTGAAGGGAAACCTATTGGAAGTGACCATCATGGATACTTCTGGGCGAATAGTCAAGAAGAAATTGAGGGTACGATTCAACACCTGGAACTGAGAGCTTTATCAGAACTGGAAACAGTAAGTGCGTTGAGAAGTGCTTTCGATATTAACAGACAAATACACATGGCAATGTAATCTAAAGACAGAGGCTTAATTGTTTCTGTCCTTTATTTTATTGCATAAAGATTGTCTTTTAAAAAAATATCAATTAACTTTATTTGAGCTTATGATAATATTTGGATAAAGGTGAGCGGGTTAAGATAATGTGATTATATTTTTTCTATGTATCATAATATGTTATAAATTAATTTTGGAACATAAAATATACTTGTATAAATAATTATGTTCATTAAAATAATAGACGGGATAATGAATAGTCATACAGTAAATATTAAAAAATGATTTGGAAAAATATTATTACATAGTAATCGGATTTATTTTACTCATCATCATGCGTTTTCTTTTATACATCAATAAGTATTTATATTTAAGAAAAGTATTAAGAAAACAAGATACTTACATCGATGGAAAATATGAAGGTGCTAATGTTGAAAAAAAGAAAATAGCATCACAAAAGGCTGGAGTTTGGATTAAGGAAAATCAAATTGAATTAAAAAAAGTTGTCTTAAAAACTGGAATACAAGACCAAGAAACCTTATATATGAAGCCAGTGGGGATGGGTTTTGCTCAGGAACAAATAATTTCTACCTTAGATAATTTCTTATTAAATCCAGAAATAATGGTTAATGCAACAGAAATAATTTTACGTGCTAAAGGCTTTTATAAAATTCAAGCACTAAAATCTTTTAAACCACTGTTTTGGATTGAATTTATTGTTTTTTTACCAAAAGAATTGTTGAAGTATTTTGGAGTTGATGAAACTCCTAAAGGTGCCTCGGTTATGATGAAGGTATTTCAAGTAATCTATTGGCTTGCATCAATATTCTTTATGTACCATACATATTTAAAAAATATTAAATAAATGCTATAATCCGTAACTAAATTCGACAGATTATTCGAGTTCGGTATTGGGGTTGACAATGCCGTTAGTATACAAAAGGAATTATCTTATGAATTGTCCAGATTGTCATGCAGAAATACTTTATGAAGTCAATTTCTGTCCTAAATGTGGTTATCATCTACCGAAGAAAGACCAAAGTAAGTCAACTTTTGATGTAAGCGTATTAAAGAAAATATTTAATAGAAAAGATAAGCAAAAACCAATTATAACCGACAATCAACCCACAACACCCGATAAACAACCAGCAACATCAAAAAGTATTGCAGGAATAAATGTTGAACAAAAAAAAGTAAGGAAATGGGGTTGGGGTTGGTATATTATATTTGGAATTATGTTTACATCATTGGGTAAAATTTATTCTAATCCAAGTGGAACAACCTCTTTTTTACCGTCATTAGGCGCAATTATTAGTGTTGTTATTTACTTTTATTTTCGCAATAAAGTTTTAGATGAAATGTCAGCAATCAACACACGTTCATTTTTATCTGGACTTATATCGTTAGTAATAAGTAGTATATTAGTTGCAATTTTAGCGGGAATTATTGCACCTTCTAATTCTGTCTCAGATAAAGCTCAGGAATTCTTTAAAAGTGGCGAGTCTAAATATGATACTCAGGACTATCAAGGTGCTATTGAAGAATATAACAAAGCATTAGAGATTGAGCCCAAATATGTCAGAGCTTATGTAAGTCTTGGGCTTACGAAAGATAAACTTTCAGACTATCGGGGAGCTATACAGGAATATAATAATGCTATAGAGCTTAATCCCAAATTAGCTGAGGTCTATGCTGGCCGTGGTGCTGTTAAAACTCAACTTAATGACTATTCAGGAGCTATTCAAGATTATAGCAAAGCAGTGGAAATTAAACCCAGTTATGTGGAGGCTTACTATAGCCGTGGTGTTATTAAAAATCTGCTAAAAGACTATCAGGGAGCAATACAAGACTATAATAAAGCAATTGAGATGAATGCTAAATATGCTGAGGCTTATTTGGGTCGCAGTATTGCTAAAAATAATATTTCAAACTATCAAGAAGCCATCATAGATAATAATAAAGCAATTGAGATTAATCCAAATTATGCAATAGCTTATTATAACCGTGGGGTTGATAAATACAAACACGGCGATAAAAGTGGAGCATGTTTAGATTGGAATAAAGCTGGTGAACTTGGGCTAAGTGAAGCCTATAATTTGATAAAAGAAAATTGTAATAAGTAACAGATAATTCAAGGAATTAATTATGAATATTAAACTTGGGTGCATACAATTTGAAGAATATTACCCTACAAGGGCAGGTTTTGGAAGGGATAGAGTATATAGTTGTTCAAATTTTGATTTTCCTTGGCCAGACACAAAGGACGACAAACATTATGTTACATGTCCTGCTTGCAAACAAGAAATACCAATTGTTATTGTGGGTAAAGATTCTGCAAAATTAAAAAGAAATGTATCTTCTGTTTTAGGAAGTTTAATAATTATAGTTTGTCTTTATTTGATGATAATGTATATCATTGCAATGGGATTTAATTTGGCTGGAATTTTTCTTATTCTTATTTTGGCTACAGTGTTATCAGTAGTTCCCCTTTCAAAGGCTATCAAAAATGAATTTTATTCTAAGGGATATACCTATGCACCTGGACATAAAATTATTTATAAATAAAGAAATTTAATTATGATTGCTAAACTTGGGTGTCAAGAATCGGTGGAATCATTAAATAAATGGTCTGGATTTGGATGGATCACACATTATAGATGTTCATATCATAATTTTGATACACCAAATAATAAGAATGATAAATATGATGTAATCTGTCCAGTATGTAACAAACATGTAAAAATTCACATAATTGGCAAAACATCTGCAAATATACAAGCTATAATATTTTTCATATTTGGTATGATTGTTAGCCTATCATTTCTTTTATTAATAATTCTATTAATCCTAAAGTTTACGATGGAATTTGCACACATATTTATTATGTTATTTTTTATAATCCTTGGAATTAGTTTATCTTATTCTTGCTTTTCTAAAGCCCAAACAAAAAAATATTACGCTACTGGATATACCAATACTTTTAAGCATAAAGTCCTAAATAAATAAGCCTACATAAAATACAAAAGAATTAAATGGCAGAAGCATTATTGCTTCTGTCTTTTTTTTCCCCTCTTAAATTCCAGATTTCCTTCGGTTATCATCCTTGCAAAGCATTTGACAATTTTCTTCCATTGTTTTTCCACCCTCATGCCAGGGCGTTATATGGTCAGCTTCCATTTCATCAAGTTCAAAATACTTTTTACATTTTACACAGATTCCTTTCTGACGTTCATAAACTTTCTGTTTAATGGAATCAGAAAATGCTCGAATTGAAAGATACTTTTCGTCACTGGTTAGAATATAGGGGTAAATACCACTCTTTTTGGTTACATCATCATCAGTTATTAACTTAGCTGTTATTACTTCAAATTCTTTGGTATCATAGGTGTTGTCTTTATATTTATTATAAAGTGTACCCCAATCTACCCCCTTCATGAATCTTCTTTTATTTGTGAAAGTCGCTTCTACCCAGGTAATTACATCTTGAAAATATCTCCACAATGCACTGGCGTTTGGATCGTGCTGATGAGTTGCCATATACTCCTCTATCTGCTCATTAGAAATCCAATCAATAGCCTTTTCCAAATATTCCTGACGAATTGGAGAACCATTAAGATAATCACTGCCAATTCGATATGCTACACAACCATTTTTACTAAAATAACGTTTAGCATCAGTTACCCATGAACCTGCATAAACTGCATTTCGCAATTCCTGGTCGGTAAGCTTTTCACCTGCAATATTTATTGTTCTAAACCACTCCAATCTTTCACTGTCTGTACCACTACATAGATAAACCATCAATTTATAATTTAGGATTTGGTCTTGTTCATCATTTTGAAGATTATGAAAATATCTGTTGTGAAAAGCAAAATTGCCATTGACATACTGGCAAGTAGAAATTGTTCGCTGTTGTCCATCAATAACTTCAAAATTTCCATCCTCACGAACTGCCCAATACATTACATTTAAGGGATAATTTTTTGTTATGGTATTAATAACAGCGTCTCTCTGTTTATCCTTGTAAATAAATTCTCTTTGATAAGGTGGACGGATATCTAACTTACCGCCATATCCGATTACACCATTTTCCTCATTGTCTTGATAACCATTTGTCAACTCACGGACTGTTATTTCTTTTAGTTCAATTTTCATAGCGTTGTATTTTTTTTATTTTTTATGACTATACGAGCATAAATTTCTTTACCATTCAAACGAAAACGACTTACTTTACCAGTAATCGCTTCAACTAAAACTCTATCAATACCTAAAATCTCAAATTGTTCAGGATTATATTTATCAAGAAATGTAATTGGCACACCCATATTGCCTGTATAATCCACAGGTATATCTGATACTTTATCTACATTTATAGCATCGTAATTATCATATTGGGGATATTCTTCAGGAGTGTATTTTTTGTAAAGAAGTAAATCTTCATGTCGCTTTTTAATATCCAGATTTATAAACCAAACTATGCTACCCATACTAAAATATTTTTTACCATTTTCTATCTTTTTTCTCGATTCGGTTGCTATATCGTAATGATCTTGCACGCCAAACCACTTTGTACCACCATTATCTACGCCCAACCAAATTTTATTATCTTTCACCAGTTTGAAAATTTCTTTGTAGGTTATAGCATTTTGGTGTCCTAATATTATAAATTTCTTGTCGTATTCAATTAATTGTGCTACATATTCTCTGAACAAAGAAAAAGGTGGATTTGTAACAACAATATCAGCTTCTTTTAGAAGTTTGATACTTTCTTCGCTACGAAAATCACCATCCCCATTTAGTGTTATAATTCCAATTTCTTTAGGATCTGGAACTTTATTTCCATTTTTGTCTCCTTCATATTCCAAATATATAGCTCTTTCAGAATCATTCTGACTGAATAAATTAGAATTTTGGCTTTTGTAACAGGTGGCTATCAATTTCTTCAACCCTAATTTTTCAAAATTGAATGAAAAATAATGAAAGAAATTACTGACACGAGGATCATCGCAATTACAATAAATAATCTTGTTCTTAAAGTATTCTTTATAATGCATCATTTCCTTTTCAATATCTGGTAGCTGAGTGTAAAACTCATCTTTTTTAGATGCCTTTGCTTTTTGTAAATTTTTATTCAAAACTTTTTTTTGCATCCAGATCCTTTCAATTCGTTGCATTCATAACAATTGTGTTTTAATACACATATATAAAAAATACTGTTTTTCGGTGTTAAAAAAAAAGAAAACCAGTTTCGGCTGAGTTGACTCTTGCTCTTGATATTTTAATTCCTGAGATTGAACCTACAATCAAATGGAGTTATTATGGCAATTATTCGTAAATCAGGGAAACATTTATATGTTCAGGTATATGATCCACAGACACAAGGTACTGCTCACATTCCGACTGATATTCCTAATACACCCGATGGATTTAGTAAGGTTAAAGCCTTAATAAAGATCGGATATTATAAGGCTAAACCCTTAATTACATTCACCCTGGATATGGACATTCTCCAGGCACAGGATTATTACTTCTCCCAAGTACAGCTATCTCCCAAAACTATTGATGGAAGGAAACTTGCTTTACGCTGGTGGATCCAGTTATGCGGTGTCAAAAGACTCAATAAGTACAACGATAAGGACTATCAGACCTTCATACAGGCTCTCAGTGACCGCTCTAAGAATACTTTAGCAATCTATACCAGTGAATTACATTCATTCTTTCAGTGGTATGTTAATAAGAAGGCATTATCTGCAAATATTATCAGCATTACTCCCAGGGAGTTAAAGGATCCGAGGATAATCCCTCAGTCAGATCTGACTAAGTTACTTGCCTACCTATATCAGAAGGAAGATAAGAGACATTTTGCATTTATATTCTTCTTACTCAATGCTGGTTGTAGAAAATCTGATGCTATAGCTCTCCCCTGGTCCAGTGTCGATTGGGGAAATAAGATTATCTACATAAAGAATATTAAGAAGAACAGGAACTATTCTATTCCACTCACTAATATGCTTTCAGAAGCTCTCCAGTTGATGCAGGGAAGGTTTGAACCGAGGGTATTCGGTTATGCTAACATAACGAGTCTCGAATTTTACTGGAAGGCACAGGTGAAAGTATTTGGAAGTAATAAATATACCATGCAT
>JARLHD010000062.1 GCA_031292435.1 Ignavibacteriaceae bacterium | reverse complement strand
TGGACTGAATTTGATTCTTATGGGAGCTCGGCTTCTACAGATAGCTCTAGAATTCTATTCTCAAGATCTACCGATCATGGCATCTCTTGGTCTGATCCAATAAAATTAAATGAAAAGGGAGGTGATTGCCTTGATGCTGATAATACAGTTGAAGGAGCTGTCCCTACTGTGGGAACTAACGGTGAAATATATGATAGCTGGGCTGGACCTTTAGGTATTGTATTTGTTAAATCAACTGACTTTGGGATTTCCTTTTCACCTAATCTGGTGGTTACAACCATTCCTGGAGGGTGGGATTTTGATATTCCCGGCATTTATAGGTGTAACGGACTCCCTATTACTGCTTGCGATACAAGTTATTCTTCTACACGGGGTAATATTTATATATGCTGGGGTGACCAGAGGAATGGAGTAGATAACTCTGATGTATTTCTTATTAAATCGACCGATGGCGGAAATACCTGGGGACCTGTTAAAAAGGTTAATAATGATAATACCACCCGTCATCAGTTCTTTCCATGGATGACCATTGATCAAACGACAGGACATTTATTTTTCATTTTCTACGATAGAAGAAGTACTACTGAAAATGCAACTGATGTATATGCAGCTGAGTCTATTGATGGTGGGGAAACTTTTAATAATTTCAGAATTAGCCAGACTTCATTTACTCCGCGCCCCGATGTCTTTTTCGGCGACTATACTGGCATTTCTGCTTTTAATAAAAAAATATATCCTGTTTGGATGAGGCTTGATGGAACTTCTTTAAGTGTTTGGTCTGCCCCCTTTACAGATACTGCCTCTGTTACTCCTGTTGAACTTACTCATTTTTCTTCCTCTATAAACAATAAGAAAGTAGAATTGAATTGGGAAACTGTAACTGAAACTAATAATTATGGTTTTGAAGTTGAACGGACATATGAAGATGATCCTCATTGGCTGACAATTGGGCTCGTCAAAGGTTATGGAAGTAGTAGTTCACCCCATAGCTATTCATTCCTGGATACCCCTGCCCAAATTGGTACATATAAATACAGGCTGAAACAAATAGACCTCAATGGTAATTTTAATTATTCCAATGAGATTGAGGTTGTTTATAATAACATATTTAATTTCAGTCTTAATCAGAACTACCCTAATCCCTTCAATCCCTCAACAACAATTAGTTATCAGTTGTCAGACCAGGGTCTTGTTTCAATTAAGGTTTATGATGTTTTAGGAAAGGAGATAACAACCCTTGTTAATGAAGTTAAACAAAGTGGGGTACATGAAGTTAATTTCAACGCATCTGAATTTGGAAGTGGGATTTATATGTATAGGATGACGGTTAATAATTTTACACAGACAAAGAAAATGATTGTCTTGAAGTAATCAGAATTCCAGCTTTCTCATCCCGATATGACATATTGCAAAATCGTATTTTACTGGATCATTAGGATCAAATTTCCTTAAGTTATCAGTTATCTCTTCTGCCATTTTCCAGCTCACATTATTTAACTTGGTTAATTTCAATTCCTTGCATATTCTTGCTATATGTGTGTCTACTGGTATTATTAGTTTAGAAGTTGGGATTTCGTCCCATATACCAAAATCTAATTCATCTTTCCTAATCATCCATCTTAAAAAAAGATTCATTCTCTTGCATGCACTCCCTGCCGAAGGTAATGGGAACATGAATCTTGTCCCCTGTGTTAATGCTTTTTTCTTAATTAAGAAATTGATTATGGAACTTGAAAATCCCTCAATAGCATTCTTAAGATTCTTGTCATTTTGAGTATAGTACTTTAGAAAATGATTCTTAATTGATCCATATTCATTATATATATAACTTAATGTCCTGAATAGCTTTATAGTATCATTCCCCGTATAAAATCTATGTGTGATAAAACTTAATTTATTTTCATCTTTGTGACTTAAATTTAGAATAAATTTATATGGATTATATTCCGATGACATTAGTATCTTCTCCTGGCTCCTGATTATCTGCTTTATATTCCCATACGCGTATATTGAGGAAATAAATCCCATAACTTCCTTGTTCATATCATTTTCAAATATATGCAGCATCTCCAGCGGATCAGGAGAAATCTTTGATTTGCCAAATGCCTTGTAATGATTCTCTAGTTTATCTTTTAATTTCATTTGTGCTTAAAATGTCAATAATATGCATATTATCAAAAAATAAATTGAACATTTCAAAAAATACTAATTATATTTGAACAATAATTTTAATTAAGTAGTTTTTCAATCCCTTATTTAATATTTCACCCTGAAGGAGATCTTTATGGCAGAACAAAAACCCTTCGTACCCTTCGTTTCTCCGAATTCCGATATGCCTGAATTTACAATTCGAGCTTTGATAATTGGACTCGTTATGTGCGTAGTCCTTGGTGCCGCCAATGCGTATCTCGGGCTAAAGGCAGGAATGACAATTGCCGCTACATATCCTGCTGCAGTAATTGGTATGGCTATTCTGAGAATTTTCAAGGGTTCTATTCTTGAAGAAAATTTTGCTCGTACCGTTGGTTCAATTGGCGAAGCGGTTGCAGCTGGCGCTATCTTCACTATACCTGCATTTTTAATTGCAGGCGTATGGCAGGATTTCTTTACCCTCCAGCATTACCTTGAAGCTACTTCCATTATTTTGGTTGGAGGTTTTGTAGGAATATTATTTGTCGCTATTCTTCGTAGGGTTATGGTTGAAGATAAGGAGTTACCATTCCCTGAATCTGTTGCTGCTTCTGAAATTCATAAAGCCGGTAGAAGCGGAAAAAGTGGAGCAAAATTTCTGTTCTGGGCGATGGGTTTGGGTGCGTTGGTGCAGATATTAAAACAGGTACAGTTCTTCGCTTCAAGCTGGGAAAAGTTTATTGCCTTTTCTCAGAAGAAAATTACTTTCGCAGGTGGTTCTTCAGTTGATGCTGGTGGTGGCGCCTTGTTGACTACTCCCGGAGTTAGCCCTGCTTATATGGGAGTTGGTTATATTATCGGTCCAAATCTCTCTGCATTAAACTTTTCAGGGGGATTGTTAGCTTGGGGATTATTTGTTCCATTATTATTATACTTTTTAGGTCCGCAGATGATTACCTCCTTACAGCAGCAGGGAGTAACAAATATTACTAATGATACATGGATCGGTTTAGCATATCAGGTGTGGAAAACAATTGTAAGACCGATCGCTATCGGTGGTATGTTAATGAGTGCTGCATATACTCTCTATAAAATGAGGAATAGTCTTGGCGTTGGACTTTCTAGAGCTATTGGCGATGTGAAGAAAGCTGCCTCTGAAGATTCTGTTACAGTAATCAGAACTGAAAAGGATTTGAATTTTAAATGGGTATTTATTGGTATTCTTATTGCTGCGGTTGCGACATTCTTTATATATAATTACTTCGCTCAGGATGTAGTCGCTGCTGCTGTTGCTACTATTGTAATGGTAATTGCAGGTTTCTTTTTTGCCGCTGTATCAGGTTATTTGGTTGGACTCATAGGCTCAAGCAATAATCCAATTAGTGGATTAACTATTTCTACCTTAATTATTGCCGCTATCTTAATGGTAGCTCTTGGCGTAAAAGGGGTGGCTGGTATAGCAGCTGTTCTTGGTGTAGCCGCAGTTATCTGCGTTGCTGCAGCTGTTGCCGGTGAGATGCTGCAGGATCTTAAAGTTGGACATATTCTCGGTGGTACTCCCTGGAAAATGCAGGTAGGTGATATGTTCGGAATAGTCCTAGCCGCTGCTGTAATGTTCTTCCCGCTGTTAATTTTACATCAGGGTGATATTATAGCTACTGGTGGTAAATTCATTCTGGGTGAAAATGGACTTGGAGGAAAAGCTTATCCTGCGCCTCAGGCAAGTTTAATGGCTATTCTCGCTAAAGGTATTGTCGGTGGCGATATGGCATGGCCTCTTATTATCGTAGGAATCCTGATGGCTATTGGTCTTATTCTGGTGAAAGTAAAAAGTCCTATGCTTGTCTGCGTTGGTATGTATCTTCCTCTTGAAACTTCTTTTGCTATATTCATTGGTGGTTTAATTAAAGGGCTCCTTGATAAAAGAGCTGCTAAAAAGAATTTTAATGACGCCCAAAAAATTAGAAGTGAGAATAATGGTGTCCTCCTCGCTTCTGGATTGATTGCAGGGGAGGCCCTTATTGGGCTCCTGTTTGCCTTCCTCGCGGTAATGGATTGGAAGACCCCTATCATTTTTGTGGAACCCTCTTTCCTTGTAAGTTTAGTTGTATTTGTAGTAATCGGGTTTGTTTTGATCCGTGTCCCGTTAAAGAATGCAGGTAGTCCGGATGAACCTGCCCCCCCTTCAGCTGCATTTTAATCAATTATAAAAAATGGTAGACTTGTTGTCTGCCATTTTATTTTATTCAGGAGTGATATTGTTCAATAGAAAGAAAAAAGAATTATCCGATATTAATTATCTTGAATTAACTCCTGGCAGACTGTTTGATCATATTATCGAAGAAAATGGAAAAGTGTCGGTTCTTATTCCAAGGTTTACTAATAAAATACTTGTTAAAACACTTGCCCCTATGCTTAAATCCCCCTTTGTGAAAACTATGTTCGATGAATTCGGATCACAAGTATGGCTGGAAATTGATGGTAAGAATAAGGTATCTGATATATCTATTAAACTAAAGCAAAAATTCGGTGAAAGAATAGAACCAGTTGAGGATAGATTAACAAAATTTCTTACTCAGCTGTATAATTATAAATTTGTATCATTTAATGAAATTAAATAATAAAAGGAGTTATTTATGGGTGAAATATTAGGACATCTGAAACCGGCTCTTATTTGGGAACACTTTGAGGAGATATGTAAATATCCGAGACCTTCCAAAAAAGAAGAAAAAATAGCGGAATATGTCTTTTCAGTTGGGAAAAGAAATAATCTCGAAACCTTCCGTGATAAATTCGGTAATGTTATAATCAGAAAACCTGCTTCTCCTGGTTTTGAAAATAGGAAAACTATTGTCCTGCAAGGACATCTTGATATGGTTTGCGAAAAGAATAGCGATGTCACTCATGATTTTGATAATGAACCCATATATCCATATATCGATAATGGATGGGTTAAAGCTAAAGGTACTACATTAGGTGCTGATAATGGCATTGGCGTCGCTGCCTCGCTTGCAGTGCTTGAGGATAAAGATCTACAGCATGGACCAATTGAATGTCTCTTTACACTGGATGAAGAAACAGGACTCACCGGAGCCGCCGGTCTGAAGTCAAGTACTCTTAAAGCAGATATCCTTCTCAATCTGGATTCGGAGGAGGAAGGTACTATCTATATCGGTTGTGCTGGTGGAAAAACAACTGTAAGTAAATTTAAATACGATCCCGATAGGTCTTCAGGTAAATATGTTGCACTTGAAGTCAAGGTTAGTGGTCTCCTGGGAGGACATTCGGGTTTGGAAATTCATCAGGGTAGAGGAAATGCTATAAAGATCCTTACTCGGTTATTGGCTAATTACAATAATGAGAATAAACTCCGCATCTCTCGTATCGAAGGTGGCAATAAACACAATGCTATTCCAAGAGAAGCTTTCGCCATAATTCTCATACCTAAAGAAGATGAAAATAAATTCAAAAAGTATGTAAAGAAATATAATGATGTTGTTAAAGCAGAAAATGCAACATCAGAACCCGGTCTCGTTGTTGGATTGTCGTCTCATACTCTGCCAAAGTTTATGATAGATAAGGATACTCAGAAAAATATCCTTTCTGCTTTATATGGTGCGCCACATGGGGTAATTAAAATGTCCTATGATATCCCGGGATTAACAGAAACTTCTACTAATTTAGCCACCATTACTACCGATGAAAAATTTATTACTGTAGTTACTTCCCAGAGAAGTTCTGTTGCTTCTGAGATTGAGGACGTGGCTGATATGGTTCATTCTGTTTTTAATCTCGCTGGTGCTAAATCAGAAGTAACTGATGGATATCCGGGATGGAAACCTAATGTTAATTCCGAAATACTCGGAGTTGCAAAAAAAACTTATACTCAGTTGTTTAATAATGAGCCTGAAGTTAAAGCTATCCACGCTGGTCTTGAATGTGGTATCATTAGTGAGAAATACCCAAATATGGATATGATATCTTTTGGACCCACTTTGTTTGGTGTTCATTCCCCTGATGAAAAAATGGAGATCAACTCTATTCCTAAATTCTGGGATTTGTTAACTAATATACTTAAGAATGTTCCTCAGAAATAATATAATAAAAATTCAAAGCAGGAGTATTATAACTCCTGCTTTGATCCATCATCATTGATCAAATAATAAAATAATCTTATGGATACTCCACTTATTAAACAACCTTCTGCGATTTATAGATGGTTAGTCCTTATTCTTATAAGCCTTGCCATGTTTGGCAATTACTATATTTATGATAGCATTAGCCCGCTTGCCGATCTTCTTGCAAAACAGCTTAAATTTTCAGATTCGGATATTGGACTCTTAAATGCCATATATAGTTTCCCTAATATTATTATGGTGCTGGTCGGCGGATTGATCATTGATAAAATTGGAACAAGAAAATCTGTTTTTATATTTACTTTACTAATAACCCTTGGGGCAATTGTAACTGCATTTAATAGTACTCTTTGGCTGATGGCTTCCGGAAGATTGATATTCGGTCTTGGTGCTGAGTCAATGATTGTTGCAATTACTACAATTATTGCAAGGTGGTTTAAAGGCAAAGAGCTGTCCTTCGCATTCGGCCTTAATTTAAGTGTGGCAAGATTAGGATCATTTATGGCTCTTAATTCTCCAACTTGGGGAAGATCATTATATACCTATTGGCAGTCTCCTCTTATTATTACGGTCTATGCTGGAATATTTGCAATTGCTTGCATAGTAATCTATTATTTTATGGATGCTCATGCGTCAAAGATATACTCTCTTCCAAAAGAAGGGGCTCAGGATAAGGTTGTTTTGAAAGAAGTATTAAAATTCGGAAAACCTTTCTGGTATATTACTGCATTATGCGTTGTATTTTATTCTGCAATGTTCCCGTTCCAAACATTTGCTATTAAGTTTTTCCAGGAAGCTCATGGAACTTCAAGGGAAGTAGGAGGTAATCTTTCAAGTATGCTTACTTTAGCAGCAATGATTTTTACTCCCTTGTTTGGTTTATTATCAGATAAAATCGGACACAGGTCTCTGCTCATGATGTTTGGATCTCTCCTTATTATTCCTGTCTATTTAATGATGGCATATAAGTTCGGCCGTCCCGATATAATAGGTGCTGGCGATTTCTGGAACATTAATATTAACTTTTTTGATATTCATGCTGCTATTCCAATATATCTTTTATTACCAATGGGTATGATGGGGATTGCCTTTTCACTCGTTCCGGCTGTTATGTGGCCCTCGGTTTCTCTGATTGTCGATAACCAGAAACTTGGTACCGCGTATGGTCTGATGACTATGATTCAGAATATCGGTTTGTTCGGATTCAATCTGCTAATTGGTTTCGCTAACGATATTAGCAGTGCAAGCGCGGCTCATCCGTCCGGATATAATACTGGCATGTGGATTTTCTCATCCCTTGGATTCTTTGGTTTAATATTCGCATTCTTGTTAAGAAAATCTCAGGCGGGTATAGGGCTGGAACTAGGGTCAATGCATAAAAAAAATATCAGCTGAACACGCTATGCTTTATGGGCATATGACTGGGCACCACTGGCATTGTTGCTTTAATTTGATCATTCCTTTTTAGTATTTAATTTCTTAAGTTATCACTATAAGGTATTGGAGTAGTATGTTCAAAGGTTGGGTATTGACCTGTCTTGTTTTGATTATTATTCTGAATAGTTCGGTATCTAAAGCCCAAAGCTTTGGTTTTGGATGTTTGGGCCTTGTTGGTGGATACGTAGGTTATAGCTATCAGGTCTATAAACCAAGCGGATTAAATACATACATACAAATGTTTAATCACTTGCGAAAGGATTCTTTACAAAGTTCAATGAAGAACTTTGGAAAGAGTTCCGGCTATAGGGTTGGTCTAAATTTCTTTCGCGCTGATCTTAGAGGGTTTATTTTAACTGCTAAAGGATTCTATCAGGATGTTTCTGAAGGAAATAATGCCTCCCTAGTCTCCCCTTTGGGTACTTCCAATACTAATTATGATTTTAATCTACGGAGTTGGGGAATTGGTTTTGACCTAGGAACCTCATTAACCTATTCCTTAAGCTGGAAGGTTTTAGATGCATCTCTTCTCTTTAATTCTGCTCAGTTTACTAGTACTACTAATTCTATTGGCGGAGTAACTAATGTTAATAATTATAAAACAGATAAACAGATTCTGGGGTATACTGTTGGAACTGGGTTTATACTTGCTGTAATTGGTAATTATGTCAGCCTTGAAGGCTTTGCCGGATATACCTATCTGAATGTAGGTTCCGTTAAACAGGATGATGGTACCTATTTAACTGTTGATGAAACTTCTAAAACTGAAATGAAAAATTTTATAGATGCAGGGGGTTTTAATGCAGTCATTCAGCTGAATATAGGTTTCCCGCTTTGAACATGCCTTTCCTTTAAAGTCTATAGGGGGAAAAAAAGGTTATAGACTTGATTAAGGGAGTATGTAAATTTAAATTTATTATTAAAATAATCTTCTTTAATTGAAATTCAGATATTTCCTTCTCCCTACTCTTCTTCTTTTGCTTGTGTATAACTCACATGCTCAGGAAAAATATTATTATAAGGCTGTTACTGATACTATTCTGATAAATTTCGATAATGTTTATTCTATCAGGCGGGTAACTATTATGCCTGGTTCGGAAACTATTAAACTCCGGGGTAAAATATTAAAAAAGGGGGATTATAAGATAAGTTATGAGAAAGGATCCTTTTCCCTCGCTGATTCACTCCCGTATTCAATTTTTGATACCCTTTCCATAACTTATCAAACTATGGATCTTGCCTTGAAAAAAGAATATAAAAATAGAAGTCTCGAGGTGAGGTATGATGAAAAATTTAAGGATACTATTAGGGTTGCAAAAAATGAGTCCGGGGGGTTTACTGCCGAATCTATCTTCGGTGCCGGTATGCAGAAAAGTGGTACCCTGGTTCGTGGTTTTACTGTCGGAACAACTAAAGATTTTACTTTGAATAGCGGCTTGCGCCTCCAGTTGTCCGGAAAACTTTCCGATGATATTGAAATAGTCGCTGCTCTCACTGATGAAAATACTCCAATTCAACCGGAAGGTAATACAGAACGTCTCGATGAACTGGATAAGGTTTTCATCCAGGTAAAACACCCTAACGCTTCCGGTACCTTCGGTGATTATGAACTTCAGAAGAAATTCGGGGAATTCGGGTTGATTGATAGGAAACTTCAGGGACTTGAAGGTGAGTTCAATTATGGTGGATCTGATGCATATTTCTCAATTGCTAGTTCAAGAGGAAAATTTAATACTAATCAGTTTAATGGCCAGGATGGAGTTCAAGGTCCTTATGGGCTCTCAGGACGTAATAATGAACCGAATTTGATTATCATTGCTGGGACTGAAAAAGTATACCTCGATGGAGCCGAAATGAAAAGAGGTGAAAATAATGACTATACTATAGATTATTCAATAGGACAAATTACCTTTACAACTAAACGTTTAATTACTGTAGCAAGCAGAATAACTGTCGATTTTCAGTATACTGATAGACAGTATACCAGGAATTTCTTCGCTACTGGTGTCCATACCGAATTCCTTAACAAAAAGGTTTCGCTTTCCGTTCAGTATAGCAGGGAAGGGGATGACAAAAATTCCCCTGTCGATATTACTCTTTCTGACGATGATAAAAAAATATTGGCAGCAGCAGGAAATGATAGGAATAAGGCCAGTAAATCTGGTGTCTCTTTGGCTCTGCCTGATTCCCTTGGCGCAATACACGGAATTTATGCTCAGGTTGATACTGTTATAAATTCTATCCCCGATACTTTCTATGTCTATAAACCGGGAGATCCCACTGCCCTTTATAATGTCTCATTTAGCTATGTTGGACAAGCACTGGGAGACTATGCTAAACAAAGTCTGGGCAATTATAGTTTTGTTGGTATAAATCAGGGTAATTATGCACCTGTTATTTTCCTTCCTATGCCTGAATTAAAACAGGTGGGTAATGTCATTCTTGACCTTAACCCTTGGGATGGCGTTTCTCTTAGTCTTGAATATGCCGGTAGTTTATGGGATCAGAATACTTTTTCTACTTTGGATAAAGATCAGGATTATGGTTATGCAAGAAACATTTTCCTCAAAATCGATCCAAGGAAAATCGAATTCGGTAATGTAAATTTGGGTAAAGTTGGGTTTTCTTATAAGGACCGGTTCATTCAGGATAAATTCTCATCTGCTGATAGGGTAAATGATATTGAATTTAACAGGGATTATAATATATCCCAGACTCTAGTAAATCCAAGTGAAGAACTACGGGAGATTGGTCTCAATCTTCTTCCTATAAATCAGCTGAATATTAATTCCTCCTATGGATATCTTAATAGAGGGTCTTTTACTTCTAATAGGTTTAATAATTCGGTTATTCTTGCAGATAAAGATTATAACATAAATTATAACCTTGATTATGTTTCTTCTGAAGACCTTTCAATAAAGTCATATTGGCTTAGACAAAAAGGATCAGCATTTTATTTATTCGGCAAACTCAAACCCGGAATTGATTTTCTCGCAGAGGATCGTAAAGATCTTTATACTTCTAACGATTCCCTGTATTCCACTAGTCTTAAATATTATGAATTTGATCCCTTCCTCAAGTTGATTGATTTTAAGGGAATAAACTTCACTGCCAGATATTCCTATAGAAATGATTTTGCTCCTCTTAATGGTATAATGTATGATCAGGCAAAAACTATTTCCCAGGGCTATGACCTGAATTATAATGGGATTAAAGAATTTCAGTCAAGTTTAAACTTTACTTTAAGTAATAAAAAATATAACGATGTGTTTAAGAAAACTGGACTCCTGAACAGTGAAACAATTCTAATTAAATCACAGTCAAGATTTAATTTTTGGAAACCTATCACCGGCGATTTTTATTATGAAGTGTCAACTCAGCGAACTGCGAAACTGCAGAGGGTGTTTATTAAGGTCCCACAAGGGCAGGGGAATTATAAGTACCTAGGCGATCTTAATAATAACGGCATCGCCGATGAAAACGAGTTTGAACCTACAGTATATGATGGCGATTATATAGTGGTTACTATTCCAACCGATCAGCTCTATCCGATTATTGATCTTAAAACCAGCTCCAAATGGAAAGTTAATTTCTACGATATGTTTGATGGTAAAAACTTTTTAGAAAAATTTGCAAGAGTGTTTTCAACTGAAACTGATTGGAGGGTTGAAGAAAATAGTCAGGAAGTTGACTATAAGAAAATCTATTTACTTCATTTTTCCGCTTTCCAGAACCCGGATAAAACTATCAGGGGCTCTAATCAGATTCAGCAGGATATCTTCCTTTTTGAGAGAGAACAGGATCTTAACTTCAGATTTAGATATTTGCAGAGGAAAAGTCTTGACCAGTTCAGCGATGGTATTGAACAAGCTTATTATAGGGAAAGGAGTTTGAGGATAAATTTCAAAATGGTTCAGGAAATATCAAACCAGACCGATATAGTCTCTACTAATGATTTTAATAACGCTCCCCCTACTTCTAATAGGATTCGTACAATAACGGATAATAATATTAGCTCCGATTTTTCCTACCGCCCGGAAAGAAATATTGAAGTTGGATTTAAAATAAAAGCTGGGACAAGTACTGATGTCTATCCTGTAAAACCAACTGTTATAAATCTGAACTCTCAGCTTCTAAGGTTTAATTTGTCCATTGCAGGTAATGGTAGACTTCGAATTGAACTTGAACGTGATGAATTATTGGGTAATATTGATAACTCAACTGTTGTTCCTTTCGAATTATTAGGAGCAAACCAGATTGGCAAGAATTATTTCTGGAGGCTGAATTTTGATTACCGTCTCTCTTCAAATCTCCAGTCTACTGTAAGTTATGATGGCAGACTTCAGGGTATGAGCAGGGCAATTCATACTGCTAAAGCAGAAGTAAGAGCATATTTCTGAGGATGATATGAAAATTAAATCAGATCTGGTGGAACTGCATATATTTAAAATGATAGATGATGAAATGCAATTTCTTCTTCTAAAAAGATCAACCCATAAAATCTATCCTGGAGTCTGGCAGATGGTCTCAGGTCATTTAGATAAAAATGAGACCGCCATCCAGACAGCTTTAAGAGAATTAAATGAAGAAACAGGAATAAAACCCTTCCGCCTATGGATCGCTCCCAATATAAATTCTCTCTATTCCCCTGAGGACGATTCTATTACGATGATCCCTGTCTTTGCAGCCCAGGTTAAAAACGATAGAGTAATTATTTCCGATGAACATTCAGAATTCAAATGGCTTAATTCTGAAGAAGCTAAAAAATTATTGGCTTGGGATGGACAAAGAAAATCAGTCGATATAATAAAAGAATACTTCACTAACCGGAATTCCATCCGCTACCTTTCTGAAATCTCCCTCTGAACCTAATATTCAAGCCCTTCCTAGGTTAAGGGCATCAAATAATTAGCATTAAGTAAATTTATGAAGCGGAACGGTAGCGAATAATTCTGTTTGTCCAAATTTGGTTTTTATTTCCCGGCATTAAATATTTTGAATAATATAAATTCAGTGGAATGGAATGGCAGTGAGGGAAACTGTTAGAGTGCAACGAGTTGTTTCCCGAGCAATGGAATGGAACTGAATTTATAGCAAAATATTTTAAGCCAAGTTTCTTTTGCAACCTTTTCTTGCGTCAAGAAAAGTTGATATAGAAATTATTTGCAGCCTTGAATTTTTGATAACTTTGTTTCAAGACAAAAGTAACGTAATTAAAGATTTTCAGGATAAAAGTAATGATAAAAACCGATTTTTATTAAAAGCGGTTTTCTTTATTTTTATATTCATCTTATTATTTATATGTGAGGAATATACCGTGGGTTTACTAGTTGTCGGTTCGTTGGCACTCGATTCAGTTGCCACACCCTTTGATAAAGTTGAAGAAGCTTTAGGAGGTTCCGCTACATTTATTTCCCTTGCCTCCAGCTATTTTACGGGCCCGGTTAATTTGATCGGTACTGTTGGTGAAGATTTTCCTAAAAGATATATTGACCTTCTTGCTGAACATAAAATTGATCTGGCTGGTCTTCAGGTTGTTCCAGGCAAAACTTTCCGCTGGTCTGGCAGATACCACTATGATCTCAATATCCGAGATACCTTACTGACAGAATTAAATGTATTCGAAAAGTTCAATCCGGTAATACCCGATAAATTCAGGACTTCTAAGTTTGTCTGCCTTGGTAATATAGATCCCGTCCTCCAGATG
>JARLHD010000467.1 GCA_031292435.1 Ignavibacteriaceae bacterium | reverse complement strand
TTCATTAATTCTGATACTTCCCCCGATCAGGATCTTATTGTTAATACTCTTCGCAAAGATACTGCTCATTCAAGGGAAGATGCTTTATTTGCAATCTACCGCCAGCTCCGTTCTGGCGAAGCTCCTGATGTGGAAGCTGCTCAGACTTTAATCGATAAGCTCTTCTTTAATGACAAGAGATATGATCTTGGCGAAGTCGGTCGCCATAGAATGAATGATAAATTAAAAGTTAATGTTGCCGAAACTGTTACAGTACTTAGCATTGATGATATCATAGCTATTATGAAATATATCATCAAGCTTAGATTAGGAAATGAAACTGTGGATGATATCGATCATCTTGGCAATAGGAGAGTTAGGACCGTTGGCGAACAATTAGGTCAGCAGTTCAATATCGGTATGGCGCGCATGGCCCGCACAATAAAAGAAAGAATGAATATGCGCGATTCTGAAAGCTTTACTCCTCAGGATTTGGTTAATGCAAGAACCATTAGTAGCGTTATAAATGCATTCTTCGGTACCAATCAGTTGTCACAGTTTATGGATCAAACTAATCCTTTAGCTGAAATGACACATAAGAGAAGAATGTCTGCTTTAGGACCTGGCGGTTTAACCAGGGAAAGAGCTGGCTTTGAAGTCCGTGACGTTCACTACACTCATTATGGTCGTTTATGTCCAATTGAAACTCCTGAAGGTCCGAACATTGGTCTTATTTCTTCGTTAACTATATATTCAAGAGTTAACCGTTATGGTTTCCTTGAAAGCCCATATAGAAAAGTTGAAAAAGGTAAAATAACTAATGATGTAGTCTATCTTACTGCAGAACAGGAAGATTATTTTACTATAGCACAAGCCAATGCACCTATTTCCGAACAAATGAAGTTTAAACAGGAAAGGGTTAAATCCAGATATAAAGGTGAATTTCCTATCGTAACCCCCGATCACATTCAATATATGGATGTTGCACCTGCACAAATTGTAAGTGCTGCTGCTGCTCTTATTCCATTCCTTGAACACGATGATGCGAACAGAGCATTGATGGGTTCTAACATGCAGCGTCAGGCGGTTCCTCTTCTCCGCCCGGAAGCTCCAATCGTTGGTACCGGTCTTGAAAAGAAAATTGCTTCTGACTCCCGTTCGGTTATCCTTGCTGAAGATGAAGGTCTTGTTGAATATGTCGATGCTGATTCTATTGTGGTAAAATATGATATTAACCCTAATAGTATTGAAGCCTTAACCAGCTTTAATGATTCCCGCAGAATGACTTATAAACTTACAAAGTTTAGCGGTACAAATCAGGAAACCTGCGTTAATCAGCGCCCGATAGTAGAACAGGGTGTCCGTGTTGTCAAAGGTGATGTCCTCGCAGACGGTACAGCAACTGATCAGGGCGAACTTGCTCTTGGTAGAAATGTACTCGTAGCATTTATGCCTTGGCGCGGTTATAATTTCGAAGATGCTATTATTATAAGTGAAAAAGTAGTAAGCGAAGATGTATATACTTCAATTCATATTGAAGAATTTGAACTGCAGGTTAGAGAAACTAAACGTGGCGAAGAAGAACTTACACGTGAAATTCCCAACGTAAGTGAGGAAGCTGTTAAGAATCTTGATGAGAATGGTATTATCAGGGAAGGAGCCGAAGTTAAGGAAGGTGATATATTAATTGGTAAGATTACACCTAAAGGCGAAACTGATCCTACTCCTGAAGAAAAATTGCTTAGAGCTATCTTTGGTGATAAGGCAGGTGACGTTAAGGATGCATCTCTGAAAGCACCTCCTGGATTAAAAGGAACTGTAATTAAAACAAGATTGTTTAGCAGAAAGAAAAGAGATGGAGATTCAAAGAAATCTGAAAAGAAATTGCTAGATAACCTCGAACATCAGCATAAGCTTAATATCCAGGCTCATTATGAAAGAATGGTTGAAAAGTTAACTAAACTTACAGATGGGCATTCAATTACTGGTATCCGTGATCTCGATGGTAGTATCGTCCTTAGAAGTGGTGTTTCTCTTAAAGATACTACCTTCTCCTCAATGGAAGATGTTACCAAACTCGACTATACTCTGGATTGGTTTGAATCTAAAAAATTAAACAGTCATATTAAATCATTGTATAAGAATTATTTTGATGTCCTCTCCGATTTTGAAGAAGACTTCAAAAGAGAAAAGATAAAAATAACCAGCGGCGATGAATTACCTCCGGGTATCGTTCAGCTTGCTAAAGTATATGTCGCTAAAAAAAGAAAGCTTTCCGTTGGTGATAAAATGGCAGGACGCCATGGCAACAAAGGTGTTGTTGCTAAAATTGTTCCTGTTGAAGATATGCCCCACCTCCCCAATGGTCAGGCTGTCGATATTATCTTAAATCCATTAGGTGTGCCTTCTCGTATGAACCTCGGCCAGCTCTATGAAACTGCCCTCGGCTGGGCAGGCAAATTGTTAGGTTTGAAATTCGCTACACCAATCTTCGATGGTGCTAAGATGGAAGATGTTGATGAATGGCTCGTTAAAGCAGGCCTCGAAATGGGAAGCAAAACAGATCTTTATGATGGCAGGTCAGGTGAAAAATTCCATCAGAAAGTTACTTGCGGCTTCATTTATATGCTTAAGCTAAGCCACCTTGTCGATGATAAAATTCATGCAAGGTCAATTGGACCATACTCACTCATCACTCAGCAGCCTTTGGGCGGTAAAGCTCAATTCGGAGGTCAAAGATTCGGTGAAATGGAAGTATGGGCTCTTGAAGGTTACGGAGCTTCTCATATACTTCAGGAAATTCTAACTGTCAAAAGCGATGACGTTGCCGGTAGAGCTAAAGCTTACGAATCTATTGTTAAAGGTGAAAACTTGCAGGAACCTAATATTCCTGAATCGTTCAATGTGTTAATTAAGGAGCTCCAAGGATTAGGCCTGGACATGAAAGTTAATTAATCATTTGAACAATTTTCGATAAGAAAATAGGAGTTAAAATTATGCCATACAGAGTTCAAGAAAATGCGATGCGTGATATTACTAGTATCACTATTAGTTTAGCTAGTCCTGATGATATATTGTCTAGATCATATGGTGAAGTTACTAAACCGGAAACGATTAACTATCGTTCATTCCGGCCTGAAAAAGATGGGCTATTCTGTGAAAAAATATTCGGCCCTACGCGCGATTGGGAATGCTTCTGCGGTAAATATAAAAGAATTAGATATAAAGGTATTATCTGCGATCGCTGCGGTGTTGAAGTAACTCAGAAAAGTGTTCGCAGGGAAAGAATGGGTCATATCGGCCTCGCTGTCCCTGTAGTCCATATCTGGTTCTTCAGAGCCCAACCCTCCAAAATTGGTAATATTATTGGTCTAAGTCTTAAAGAATTGGAAAAGGTTATTTATTACGAATCTTATGTCGTAATAAATCCCGGACCTACAGGATTAAGCAGATTGGATCTTATCTCTGAAGATCAGTATTTCGAAGTACTTAATTCATTGCCAGTTGGTAATGAAAAATTAGAAGAGGATGATCCTAAAAAATTCGTTGCTAAAATAGGCGGCGATGCTGTTAAAAATATATTAAAACATACTGAAGTTGAAAAACTTTCCAAAGAACTCAGAGATCAGCTTAAAGAGGAAACTTCCCAGCAGAAAAAAACTGATCTGTTAAAAAGATTAAGAGTTCTCGAAGCCTTTAAAGAAAAAGAAGGTAAAGTTCCGAATAAACCGGAATGGATGGTACTGAGTTATATCCCTGTCATTCCTCCTGAACTTCGTCCCCTCGTTCCGTTAGAAGGTGGCAGATTCGCTACTTCAGATCTTAACGATCTCTATAGAAGAGTTATTATTAGAAATAACCGCCTTAAGAGATTAATTGATATTAAAGCTCCCGAAGTAATTTTGCGTAATGAAAAAAGAATGCTTCAGGAATCTGTTGATGCACTTTTTGATAATTCAAGAAGAGGTAGTGCTGTTAGAAGTGATAATAACAGGCCCTTAAAATCCTTGAGTGATATGCTTAAAGGTAAACAAGGACGCTTCCGCCAGAACCTCTTGGGTAAAAGAGTTGACTATTCCGGTAGATCGGTTATTGTTGTTGGTCCTGAATTAAAATTACACCAGTGCGGTCTTCCTAAAGATATGGCCGTTGAATTATTCAAACCCTTTATTATTAGAAAATTAATTGAACGCGGTCATAATAAAACAGTTAAAAGTGCAAGAAAAGTAGTCGACAGGAAAGATCCTATTATTTGGGATATTCTTGCAAAGATAATTGAAGGTCATCCTGTTCTGTTAAACCGTGCACCAACTCTGCATAGACTTGGTATCCAGGCATTCCAGCCTGTACTTATTGACGGTCGCGCTATTCAGCTGCATCCTATGGTTTGTACTGCATTCAATGCGGATTTCGATGGTGATCAGATGGCTGTTCACGTCCCGCTTTCTTATGAAGCCCAGCTTGAAGCTGCTATGCTTATGCTTAGTAGCCATAATATTCTCTCTCCACAAAATGGTGGACCTATTGTTGTTCCTACTCAGGATATAGTTTTAGGTTGCTATTATCTTACTAAACTTAAGGAAGGGGATTTGGGAGAAGGTATGTTAATGGGTTCTCCTGAAGAAACTATCATAGCATATAATAATGGAGTTCTCGGACTTCATGCAAAAATTAAAGTTCGTATCGATGGTCAGATGGTAGAAACTACGACTGGTAGAATTATTTTTAATCAGATTGTTCCTAAAGAAATGGGATACTTTAATCAGCTTCTTATCAAAAAAACATTTGGTGGATTTATCGGTCAAATGTTTATGAAGCTTGGAAATAAAGTTACTGCTAAGTTCCTTGATGATCTTAAGGATACTGGATTTAAATTCTCTTCTGCTGGCGGCCTCTCTGTTAGCTATGCAGATATGATTGTCCCTGAAGAAAAAGAAGCTCTCATAACTAAAGCAAATAAAAAAGTAGAAGCTATTCTTAATGAACACGAACAGGGCGTCATTACTGATGCTGAAAGATATAATAAAATTATTGACGTTTGGACGCATACTACTAATGATGTTGCCCGCGCTTTGATGGATAAAATTAGAGTAGCAGATAACGGTTTTAATTCACTTCACATGATGGTAGATTCTGGCGCTAGAGGTTCTCAGGAACAGGTTAGACAGCTCGCAGGAATGAGAGGTCTTATGATGAAACCTCAAAAAACATTATCTGGACAGGCTGGCGAAATTATCGAGAATCCTATTGTCGCTAACTTTAAAGAAGGTCTGTCTGTTCTCGAATATTTTATATCGACTCACGGTGCTAGGAAAGGTTTGGCTGATACTGCTCTTAAAACTGCAGATGCTGGATACCTTACCAGAAGATTAGTGGACGTATCACAGGATGTTATTATCAGTGAAATTGATTGCGGTACCATCCTTGGTATTGAAATAACTGCTCTAAAAGATGTTGAACAGGAAAGAGAACCTCTCGGTGAAAGAATAACCGGACGCGTTGCTCAGGAAGATGTTTATAATCCAAGAACTGAGGAATTAATTATTCCTGCAGGGGAAATGATAACCGAGACTATTGCTGAAAAAATTGAAGATGCCAATATTGAATCTGTTTATATTAGAACAGTTCTTACCTGCGAATCAAAACGTGGTGTCTGTGCTAAATGTTATGGCCGAAACCTTACTAATGGTAAACTTGTGGAAATTGGTGAAGCTGTTGGTATTATAGCGGCTCAGTCAATCGGTGAACCTGGAACACAGCTTACTCTTAGAACCTTCCACTTGGGAGGAACTTCTTCAAGAATTGCTTCTCAATCACAAGTTGAGACAAATATTGACGGAATTATCCAGTTTGATCGCGTGGCTTATGTTGAAAGAGCTGATTTCCTTGGAAATATTAAAGTAGTTACTGGACGTCGTGGTTCTATTGGACTATATGATGAGAATAATCGTCAGATTAAAAAATATGACGTCCCATACGGTGCTGAAATTGTTGTAAATGAAGGACAGTTTGTAAAGAAACGTACCCCTCTATATAACCATGATCCCTACAATTCGGTTATTTTGTCGGATATACCGGGAACTGTTAAATTTATCGATTTAATCGATGGCGTAACTCTTCAACAGGTTACTGATGAACAAACCGGTCACGTTCAGAAAGTTGTTATTGAATCTAAAGATAAAAACCTGACTCCGAGTATTTCTATTGAATCATATGATAAAGAAAAGAAATCATTCAACTTACCTACAAGATCTTACCTGTCGGTTGATGAAGGTGAAAAGATTGGCGCAGGAACTATTCTTGCCAAGATTTCAAAACAAACGACTAAGAGTCGTGATATTACTGGTGGCCTCCCAAGAGTTACAGAACTCTTTGAAGCAAGAAGTCCCCAGGAATCCTCTATTGTTTCTGAAATTGAAGGTATGGTAAAGTTTGGAGCAAGGAAAAAAGGCTCAAGGGAAATTATGATTATTGCCCCTGATAAATCCGATGAAAAGAAGTATAATGTTCCTCTTGGAAAACATATACTTGTTCAGGAAAAT
>JARLHD010000466.1 GCA_031292435.1 Ignavibacteriaceae bacterium | reverse complement strand
GCATCGCCAATATCAATGGGATGTTTATATTCAACACCACTTAAGGATATTTGAGCCGGTTGTCCTTCAAATTGCTGTGCTAATAATGTATGGCAGATGTTACATTCTTTTGACAATACTTTCCCATCGCTGCTCACATGTTTACCATCATGGCATCGGAAACATCCTGGAGAATACATGTGCCCGATCTGTTCAGGAAAATATCTCCAACTTACATTCATCTCTGGAAAATAATTCCTTGAGTAGATCAACTGTATTTGTGTGATTGCTTTGTCGATTAAATCCTTTTTGGATTTAGAAACTTCTGGATAGTTTGCATCATAGAAATCCTGTATGACTGTTTGTATACTGTCTAATGCTGTTTTCTTGTTTGAATAGGAATTCTCTAATGCTTGTACAGAAATACTTTTTATATAAGGCAAAGTCGGATCAATTATATTTTCTGCCATTACGTGGTCTATTGAACGGTAGGGAGGATTATATTGATGTGAAGGACGGTTATGACAATCCATACAATCCATCTTTCTGACATTTTCAGGTTTGAACATATCATCGGTTATCTTAACCTGTGTACTTTTGTAAATAGTTTCTTTTCCCGTTGCAATAGATTTTGATTTCACCCATGGAATGTTCATCCTTTGACGGTCCGTGGTCATATAAGTAACCTGGTTTCCAATATTCATATGCCAGTGAATCCCGGTTCTATTACCAGCTTCTTCAGATCCTCCCCCTACCTTCATTAAAAGTGTTAAGGTCCATTTAGTATTTCCTTCATCAGAAATGAAATATGTGTTCTTATGTTCCTTCTCGCTGTAGAAAAACTTCGGCCAATGGCACTGTTCGCAAGTCTCCTGGGCAGGGCGCAAATTATGGATTGGCGTTTCTATCGGTCTCGCATATTTATTAAATAGCACTGAATAAACCTGGTACGCTCCCGAAAATTTTGATCTTACATACCATTCTGCTCCTGAACCTATATGGCACTTTACACAGCCTACTCTTGCGTGCGGAGAACTTTGATATGCAGTATATTCTGGTTCCATTACTTTATGACAAACTGTTCCACAGAATTGGTCGCTGTCAGTATATTCATATGCCTGGAAACTCCCGAATGCAGTGAATAATAATAATAGAATGGTCCCAACGGAAAATATTGTAAATGCTCTTCTGTGTTTGGGATTGTTTAGATCAAATATTGGAAAATTATGATGTCTGAAATGCCCCTTCTTTTCCCTCATATGCTCTCTGTAGGCACCAAACAAAATCAATATTAGTCCTGTAATAAGGATCCCCGGTAGAATAACAAACGCTATGATCCCCATATACGGCTTATGCTCTGTAGCTAATAATTCAAGCAGCATTAAAAATAGTATTAGCCCGAATGAGATTACTGCAATTAGTACACCCGCAATGGTTAATGGGTTATAAAATGCTGAAGGAAATCTTTTATTCATTGTAAATAATAATAATTTTTTTGATCCTATTTATATGCAAATATCATGGCATAAATTATCCAAATAACAATACTAAAGCCAATGCAAAGTGCTGCCCAACCGAACAATTTAATTGTCCTTAAAACAATCGAAGGATATGGCTCTACCATATACTTTTCTAACTCCCCTCTTTCCACCAATTGTCTGTACTCTTCCGGACGGTCCATTTTGAATTCTTCAAGCGGATATCGCCCTGAAAAAATTACAATGTCCATAGGGAATTTTTCCGGTCGCATATGTGTGTTAAAAAAATGTATAGTGAAGATAAATCCAACCGCTAGTAAAGCTTCGTCACTGTGTATTATTGTTGCAACATTAATCGCCCATCCTGGAATAAACTGTGTGAAAAATTCCGGAAACCATAAAGTCAAACCAGTGGAACCAATCACTATCATTCCCCAGAATACAGCAAAATAATCAAACTTCTCCCAATAAGTCCATCTTCCGTACTCAGGTCTCTCTCCCTTACCTAAAAACCATTTTATTGAATCGATTAGATCATGTAAATCTTTTTTATTAAACATCATCGAATCTGTATCGAATACCATCATAATCCATGATTTCTTTTCTTTTTTCTTCTGCCTCAAAATGTCTATAATATGCATGGTAAAAACCAGGATCATTATAACTGCTGAAAACCGGTGTATCCATCCGGCACTTTCAAATCCGCCAAATAAATGAGAAAGGAAAACTGCCCATCCGGTGTATGAGAATTTAAGACTCATACCAGTCAGTGCCAGATTAATAAAACTAATAATCATTATGATGTGAAGTAACCGGTTTAACCTCGAAAATCGTTGTACCTGAAGTTCTTTTGAACCATCTGAATCTTCAGCAATCTCTTTTTTCTTAAAATAAATTTCTTTCGGAGTATCAGCCATAATTATTCCTTGGAATTCTCTTTTTCATCTTTAGATGATTGCTTTTTCTTTAACCTGCGTCTCCATTGAAGTGACCTTGGCAGCCATAATAATGTATGGATTCCGGCAATAACAAAAGTCCCTACCAATAAGCCTGTCATTCCATAAAAAGTCCAGAACAGTAACGGATATTTTGCTGGATCATGATGCGTCGCATGGGTAAAGTAACCCGCAAACTGCTTATTGGCATTCGTATGACATTTCTGGCATGTCTTGACAACATTCTTTCTATTTAAATGTGAAGCTGGATTTGAAACGGGAAGTATGTCATGCGAACCATGGCAGTCGTAACATTTAGCTGTCTTAGAATAACCAAGTTGTGATACCTTTCCATGGTATGTATCAAAATACGTCTTTGCTATCACCTCATGACATTTGCCGCATTGATCCATTATTTTTAACCTGAATCCTTCGGTATCTGTTCTATTAATTCCATGAGCAGTATGACAATCGTTGCATGATGGTAATTTTTTATCCGTCTTTGTCACAAATGCTGAATGCACGCTTTTTTCAAATTGCTCCTGTATGCCATGATGACAGGCACCGCATGTCGATGCCACATTCTTTGGATTAACACTCGATTCAGGATCAGTGTGAGGAAGTTCCTTATGCGCTGTATGACAACTAGTGCATGTTGCAGTAACAGTTAATCCGCTTTTTAATAAACCTCTCCCATGTATGCTTTCAGAATAATTTGTTATGATATTTTTTTCTGAGCTGTGCTTTCTTGCTGCTGCTTTCTCCCCCTCTCTATGGCAGTTACCGCATAATACGGGAATGTTTGTCGCAAAAATTGGTGAGTTGGGATCCTTCTTTCCTAATATTTCATGCGTGCCATGACATTCAGAACAAATCGGAGCGTTTGGATCTTTCTTAGCAAATAGTTTTCCATGAATACTTCTCTGGTAATCCGAACCAACTTGTGAATGGCAGGATGTACAATCTACTTTTTTGTTGCTGAGGTTTTCGCATGGGCGCATTTTGGAGGGATTAACTCCAGTATGGCATTGGCTGCATGTAATTTTTGCATGCATTGATTCTTTCATTTTTGCATAATCTACAAAAAGAGATCTTCCATCCACTGAGGATTTAATGTTCTTTCTCTCATGGCACGTCAGACATTCTTTATCCGCAAAACCCTGGTCATAAAAAACTTTCCTGATTTTATGTGGCTGGTGGCAATCCACACAAGCCGGTAATACATGCGCTTCTTTTTCCCAGAGTTGCCCTTTTATTATTCTTCTATGTACTTGTTCAATTCCTACATGGCAAGCTGCACATGTATGGGCTATATTGTTCCTTGAAATGGTCGATCGGGGATCGGTATGAGGAAGTATATGATGCGAAGAATGGCAGGAAACGCAGCTTGCGGCAACTAGCAGCCCTTTCTTTAATAAACCCTCACCATGTATTGATTCTGTATAGTTCTCAAGAATACTATCCTGGGGTATGTGCCGTTGGATTTGTACTGGCGAACCTTCACGATGACACTTCCCGCAAAGCATAGGAATTTTCATTGGGTAGACGCTTGATTGGGGGTCCTTTACGGGAAATATTTCATGATTCCCATGGCAATCCTTGCAGTATGGTGCGAGATTGTCCCCTTTCCTGATAGCCTGTCCATGAAGACTTTCGTCGTACATCTTTTGAATATCTTTATGACATCCTCCGCAGGTAGCCTTTTGTACTTTATCAGTATGCGGAAAATCTGACCCCTTTAAATCTACATGGCATCCGATGCAGTCTATTTTTCCATGGACAGATGAATTGAATTTCTTTTCATCAACAAAGACTGAAAATTTCTTTCCATTCCTTTCTCCGTACTGGCTTTTATCCCCATGACACATCAAACAGTCTGACTTGTCCTGGGCAGCCGTTTCTATGTTTAATAGTAGAAAAAGCAGCCCTGCAAAAACAGTAAATATTTTTAATTTTAACAAACACAAACCTTGGGATTTATTCTTTATTCTGCTTCTTTATTCTATCAAGTTCGGCAGGATGTTCTTCAGCCATCTCTTCTTCAGAAATGGTGCCTTTTAGCCACGCAATGTTCATCGGGTATATTTCCGGATTGAAAATTACAAAGTAAAAATGCCACACGACTATTGAAAGGAATGCTAGCCACGCTTCATAGAAATGAATTGTCCTGGAAATATCAAAACCTAGCTTTGTCAGTAAACCAATAAAAGTATTATCAAACCACATTATCACGCCAGTGACACTCATAATAATTGTACCCCAGATTAATGCCCAGTATTCTGCTTTTTCAACATAGCTGAAGCGGTCAAGTTTAGGTTTCACATTAGAAATACCAAGATTATATTTTGCAATTCCTATTGCATCTTTCAGATCACTATATCTTGGAAGCAAGTCAAAAATAAGTTTCCTCCCTCTTTTGGTAAATGAAACGTAACCAATATGATACAAGCTTACAGTTACCATTACAACTGCAGAAATCCGATGAAGCAAACTTCTGTATATAAAAACATTCTCACTAAGTGAACGAATATGAGAAACCCACCATGAATCCGGGTAACGAAGCATAAATCCCGTTAGCACAAGTAACATGAAACTGACAGCTAGAAGGATATGCTGGATCCTTTCATTTAAACTCATTCTAAGATAAAGTGAATGACCATGATGTTCTACCGCTATTAGTCCCCTTTGTTTTAATTTCTTGATCTTTGCTTTCTTTATGAAATCAAGGAAGTTATGAATAAACATTCCGCCGACTACTGAAAAAATCAGGATAAGATAAATTGTAGCAAGCCAGTAAAGTATTGGCTCATCCTTCACTGCCATGGTTACATGAATCTTGCCCACAGCAAAATTTTCATTTGCACCCGGATGGCATTTCCCGCATGTCTTTGAAAGGTTTGCCTTATTAACGCGGGATGTGGGATCGCTTGATGGTTTTATGTCGTGGAATCCATGACAACTGGAACAGTTTGCCACAGCATAGGCCCCTCCTTCAAGTGCAAGGCCATGATAACTTTGACTGAATGTTTTAAATCTGTCAGCATTCATTCCATATTTTGCTGTCAATTTTACGGAAGAATGACAAGGTGAACAAACCTGTGCTGATAGATTCTTATATGCTACTGGTGATCTTGGATCATTATGTTTTAATATATTATGCTCGCCGTGACAATCTGTGCAAACAGGCGCTTCTTTATTTCCTTTTGCAACGGATGTACCATGAATGCTTTGCGCATATTGCTTTGCAATTTCACTATGGCATTTAGAACAAGTATTTGGAATGTTAAATTTATTAACAGTTGAATTAGATACTTTAGGACCATTAACCTCATGACTCGTGTGGCAGTCAATACAACTTGGGGCCTTGGAATTACCTTTTGATAATGCGATACCATGCACACTCTGTTCATAAGATTTAATAAACCCTGCGGCTGGGGATGTCCTTGCCCTTATTTCTGGATCATCCAGGTGACATGACAAGCATAATTTTACTTGTGCAGTTTTTATACTTAATGTATCTCTGCCTTTATCATAAACAATACCGGGGTTCATGTGGCAGGTTATGCAAATGGGGGCTTCACCTAATCCTGATTTAAATCCTTTAAAATGTGCAGATTGTTCAAACTTTTCCCTATTGCTTGTATGGCAGGAGCCGCAAGCCGTTACAATGTTTGCCTTACTGAACTTTGAGTTTTTTACCTTAGGAGACACAACATCGTGAGTACCGTGACATTTCTTACAATCTATCACTTCCCCCATCACCGAAACTTTTTTCATCATGTCAGGATGGAATTGATGTTTCGTTGGTGCATCTTTATGACATGATTTACAGTCTATTGGTTGAATATTTTCTTTGTGGGGAACTTCGTCTGGATTAAATCCGACATGACAGGATATACAGGAAAGATTTTTATGAGCTGATCCACCTAATATTTTTGAATCGACATAAATAGGAATTTCTTTCCCATTCTTTGTCATTGTCAGTTTATTATCACTATGGCAGGTTAAACAATCATCATTGGTCTGAGCATTCACTTTAATTGAAAGTATTGATAAAATAAATACTAAAAAAAGTAAGTAAGAATTCTTATCAGAAAGAAAATTCTTGTTTAACATTAATCTGAGAGTTGTCATGAATTCTGGCCTGCCTTAGTCTATTCTTATTTTTTCTTTAATGAAGCTAACCACTTTACTAATGATGCTGTTTCATCATCGTTACCCTTAAAAGCAATTTTATGAGCAGCATCTTTAATTTTAGCGTCTTTTTTAATGTACTTAGTTAAGAAGTCAGCCTTGTAGGTCGAACCGACAGTTGATAAATCAATTGCATCTTTTTTCTTGGAAGTAATTCCTACAACAGAAACAGAATGGCACATATTACACTTTTGAGCTTCAAAGATTTTCTTGCCGTCAGTGCCTTTTTCTTGTGCAAATGAATAAGCAAAACCAAATAAAGCAACTATCAAAAATACAAAAAGAATAAATACAAATATATTTTTCATTATTAACTCCTATTTGTTAAAAATAACTCAGCTTTATGCTGAAAATCGCTTATTTTAGTCAAAACTAATGCCGAATAACTCCTTTATTTTTGTTCTATATATTAACAATCCTTTCCCCCATTCCCCGATTATGAAACTTTAGCAATCGGCTCTTCTCATTATTAAGAATATGAATAACGAATAGACTAAAAATTCAACACTTCATTGGAATTCAAAATTTATTTATTACATAGAATAATAATTATATTTATGTAGAGAAAGATAATTGATTAATTAAAGTCTCAAAAATTGACGTTCAAATAATTAACTATAACTTGTTGTTATGAAGTACTTTATTGGAATAGATGGAGGGGGTACCAAAACAGATTGTATCATAACTGATGAAAATTGCAATCAGCTCTTTGCTATAAAAGGTGGGCCTTTAAACCTATTAGCTGCAACCCCTAGCGAATCTTCGGATACTATCTTGAAATTAATAAATTCATGTTTATTAAACCTAGACATTACACTAACTCAACTTAATTGCATTGGTGTTGGTGCTGCCGGAGCTGGACGAAGTGAAAACTCTGAAAAATTGGGAAATAACTTAAATGCCCTACTTCAGAATTCTGTTAAATTAAGAGTTTTTACAGATGCAGAAGCCGCTTTAGAAGGAGCTTTCAATGGCAAACCTGGATGCATTTTAATCTCCGGTACAGGTTCAATTATATTCGGAAAAGATCAGTCAGGCATTATTCATCGCTGCGGCGGATATGGAAAAATTCTTGGGGATGAAGGAAGTGGTTATATGCTAGGGAAAAAAGCATTAATTACAGCAGCAAAACAATTTGATGCCAGAAATGAGAAGTCACTTCTTACTGAATTACTTAAAGATAAATATCAAATTCAATCAGTTCAGGATATTTTAAATGAAGTCTATAATAATAAATTGGATATCTCCTCCATCGCTCCCATTGTTTTAGCTTCTGCAGGAAATAACGATAAGGTCTCGTTAAGAATAATTGATGAGGAAACCAATGAGCTTTTACTTCTAATATCTTGCATGAAAAAAAAATTAGAACAAGAAAATTTCGATATCAGTTTCGGTGGAAAACTATTAAGTACAAGAAATATTTTTTCCGATACCCTAAAAAGTAAACTTGCAAACTCATATAAATGGGTTAAAATTAAAGAACCGGAATATTCTCCTGCTATGGGGGCAGTTTTTATTGCAAAAAAGAAATAGCAATCCTTGGTCGTTTATCCCTACACAGTATTTTGCGGAGGGAGTCCCTTTCGTTTTGGTGAACCAATTGTCAACGGCATTATATAAATCTCTTAATGCTTCGAATGTATTTATTGGCTTTACTAGCATTCTCTATCTTCCTTGGTCGCTAAAATTATTTTGGGGACCCCTTGTTGACGCATATTCTACAAAAAGAAGATGGACATTATCAATGCAGCTTCTAATGGCAGTGTGTTTTTTTGTTATGACCTTTATTATTAGAATGAATTCTTTCCTTTTCATTTCTTTGTTCGTATTTACAATCATTGCCCTGCTGTCAGCCACACATGATATAGCAACAGATGGTTTCTATCTTCATTCTCTCGATATAAAAAATCAGGCATTTTTTACTGGAATAAGAAGCACTTTCTATCGGTTAGCTATGATAGCAGCAGGTGGAGTATTTGTTAAGCTAGCAGGAGATATAGGGAGAAATAGTGGTTCAGTTGTAAATGGATGGTCAATTGTTTTCGGAATTTCCACAGCTTTATTTCTCCTCCTTTTTTTATATCATAGTATTATTCTTCCTTATCCGGAAACCGATCTTGCAGTGAAAACTGCAGGAAAAAGTATTCCATATAGTTTAATTTTCAAAACTTATTTTACTCAGAAAAAAATAAGTGTTATCCTTGCTTTTATACTTCTATACCGCTTTGGTGAGGGAATGCTCCTTAAAATGGCTCAGCCCTTTCTCCTTGATAAAAGAGAAATCGGGGGAATGGGATTTACTATTAGTGATATCGGGATTATGTATGGGACTTTTGGTGTTGTAGCACTTATTATTGGTGGGATTTTAGGTGGTTGGTTAATCAAAAAATATGGATTGAAAAAGATGATATGGGCTATGGCATTTTCAATGAATATCCCTAACATTTTATTTCTATATATGGCTTATGCGCAGCCACATATAATTTGGAATCTGGATTTTTCATTTATTGTTAGGATCTTCGGAGGAAACAGTTGCTTAATATATACTCTAAATCCCCTGGTCCAGTTATGTTTGATTATTGAACAGTTTGGTTATGGAATAGGTTTTACTTCATTCATGGTTTATCTAATGTACATTTCAAGGGGGGAATATAAAACATCTCATTATGCAATTTCAACAGGGCTTATGGCAGTTGGAATGATGATTCCCGGATTTATTAGCGGAATTGTACAGCATTCGATAGGGTATTTCTGGCTGTTCAGTTTGGCACTCTTTCTTGGAATACCCGGAATGATCCCTATTTTTTTCCTTCCGTTTGATACTGAGTAGATGAAACCGTTTTGAAACTGTTTTTGAAACCGTTTTGAAACTGTACTTATTAAATAATTAAGTTCAATAAAAAGTATCCTTAAAAATCTGCACCAAGTGAAATATACCATTTGGGAGCAGAAAATTGGTTGAAATTATAAGCCCATGCAACATCAAATCTCAAAAGGAAATAAAGGAAAAATATTCTTGTTCCAACTCCAGTTCCTGTAAGTAAGTCTCTTGATACAACGCTTCCGTTATCGTTTCTTTCAAAAAACCTAAGTTGATGAGTATCGTTCCAGGCAGTTCCCATATCAAGGAATATAACTCCTAAAACATTACTGAAAAATAAAGGAATGCCCCCGGTAACTAAGGATCTTATGAATGGGAACCTCAACTCAGCATTCAAAAGGCTATAATGGGTGCCAATTTCTGCAGCATAATCATATCCCCTTAAAGGAAGTGCAGCAGTTAAGAATGCAAAATCAGATGCAGAATTAATGGGTATTTCAGAAGTAGCAAAAGATCTGTTTATCCAATTTTCTACACCGCCGATAAAGAACCGCTGTGGATTAGGCCCACCGGAAGCCCCACCTGATAAACGGAATGCAAATGAATAATCTGTGAAAAATCTGAAATAAGTTCGGTAATCAAGTAACCCTGAATAAAAACTCAATTTTTTATTATTAATTCCCGGATTGCCTAAAACATCTAATCGATATCTTGACCCTTCTATAGGTGAAGTATAACCCCAAAGAACATTATCATGAATAAAACTTAATGTCGGCACCAGAAATGAAACCTTTTCAGATGGTTCGCTTGAATCATCAAGATTTTCCTTTGTAACATTCAGGAAACTTAATCCGCCTTCAATTCTATAAAATTTATTCAGCGGATAACTTAAAGATGCAATACCCCCATAATTACGAAAACGGTATAAATCTGTAGCACCTGTCTGCGTTCTGGTCAGGTAAACAAATCTTGCTGTATGAAATCCCTCAATTCCATAATTTATTCTGTCTGGTAGAAAAAAATAAGCAAGCCCATAATCGCTGTTCTTAAGATCAATCTGCAGACTAGTCTGACCAATCAACCTATGATTTCCTAAAACATCACTAAAGGAAATAATCGTGGTTCCTAGTAAACCATATAAAGAACTATATCCGGCATTAGCATATACAATATCAGGAGAAAATGTAATTTTATATTTGTTAACTTTAAAATTTCCTTGAGAATCCAAATTATCTTTTAGATTGAATTTAGATATTGTGGTGGAATCCTGTCCTTGGTTCAACTTAATGTTATTTCCAAAAATATAATTATTTAGATCTATTTGAACTGAATCACCATAAACTTTACTGGTATCGGTCACTTGACCTGAATAGAAAATCAAAGTATCATTTTTTGATGAATGACTATTAATACTATTTTCTTTTTTGGGTTCTCCTTCACTAAATCCCATCTTTTTAAGCTTTGAGATATAAATTGTCAAGGGGATCTTGTTTGTATCTAGTTTAATTTCAAAAGGATTAGTTAACAGAAAAATATTAAATGAAGATTGAAACAAGGTGGAAAAAGTTAATTTTTTACCATCTTTAGATGCTGAGAGCTGGTAGAGTCCATTTAAAGAATTTGTAATTGGAATTGGTTCGATATCTGTAACATTTTTTGCCGAATCTGATGGAAAAAGTTCAACTCTTTTTTTATAAATATTATTAATACCGTTAACATCTGATATAAATAGTATTTCTTTACCATCTGGACCAACAACAGGTGAAGTCTCATCACATCCTTTGGTATTAGTTACCTGGCTAATCTGTTTTGTATCAACATTTATAGAATAAATATTACTTTGAGAATAATTATATTTATAAATCTTAAAAGTATCCGGTAGTGTACTCGGATTAATATTATTTGTTCTGTCAGATGAAAAATATAATAATTTACTGTCAGGTGCCCAGGCAGGATCATTATCAGTAAAAATATCATTGGTAAGATTTGTAAGAACTTTAGAATCTAGATTCCATAAATAAATATCTGATTGGATGGCATTGTGTCCAACAAAAGCTAAGTTTTTACCATCAGGTGACCAAGTGACACTTTTTATTGCATCTAATTCTAAGGGAATTGTAATTCTATCCTCTGTGTCAACATCTATGATATAAATGACATCATATCCTCCACTTTTTGCTGAAAGAGCTATTTTTTTTCCATCAGGTGACCAGGACAAACCAGGAGTAATAATATTTAGCTCTTCAAAATCCTCAGTTCTGTTCCCCTTCACAATCTTTTTAATAACTTTACCATCAATAGCACTCATTATGTAAACATCAAAATAATAATCTTTGTTGGAAATGTAGGCAATTTTATCTCCTTGGGGAGACATGGCAGGGCTCGTATTATAGAAACCCAACCCTTCTTTTTTTGTCAATCTCTTAGCAAAATCGTCAGGGTCTCTTCTTATTGCAATATCGGGCCAGTACCTCTGTCGAATATCTTTTTTCCACCTTTCATTCAGCTCTTTTAGATCAAGTCCGATGGAAGCCTTTAATCCTTCTTCAAGATTGCCAGTTGCTTTAATTTTATTTACTAATTCTCCAATTTTTTCTTTACCGTACTTTTCAGCAATATAATAAAATACTGCCTGTCCACCTCTATAAGCTAAGTACCCCTCAAGATTCATTATGTCTGGGAGATAATCATTAATAGCTGCATCCCGGATAAACATATCCTCATCAATATCCCATCCCAGGGATTGGTATTCGGCCATACCCTCGTTAAACCAGGTGGGAAGATTAAGAGAAATATTATTGCTGATAATGTTTTGTACTGAGCCGCCATATAACATATCGTTCATTACTGCATGTGTCAGTTCGTGATGAATTAGATGACGGAACATTTTATAAGAACCCATAAACTGGATTACCATTCTGTTTTTAAACATTTCAGTAAACCCTTCAATCCCTTCTGATAAGTATTCGTCAGTAACATTTGTTTCCTGAAAATCATTCGTGGAATTGTATACTATAATTACAATTCTATTATTAATTTTGTATTTAAAGCTTTGCTGAAGAAGCGACAAGGCATCTTCTGCTGTTTTTGCTGTAAATTCAGCTAATGCAGATCCTTTTTGTGAGAAATAAATATCAAAATGGTCTGTCTGAATATAATACCATGTAAAATCCTTATACTGAACTTTATTTTGTCCAAACTGAGCAAAAATTGCAGATTGAAGTACAAAAAAGAATAATAAAGATACTTTCACAATATGACTGTACATTTCAAATCTCTCTTTCATTCTAAAATAATAAAATCAACCTCGGATTTTTCAATATCCACCCTTATTAATTTCACATTTACCTTATCTCCAAGTCTATACTGTTTCTTATTAGCCTTGCCAACAAGAGCATATTTCTTTTCATCATATATGTATGAATCGTTTTCAAGGTCACGAATTTTTACAAGTCCTTCAGCTAGTATACTTGTAATTTTAACAAAAATTCCAAAATATGTTACACCCGAAATAATGGCATGAAATTCTTCTCCTATATGGTTTTGGAGATATTCAATCTGTTTCAGTTTAACAGATTTTCTTTCAGCCTCTACAGCATTCCTTTCAGTTATCGATAGATGATCCGAAATTACATCAAGCTCCTCATTTGAATATTTAAAATTCCCTTTCTTATTGAGGTATTGATATAATAATCTATGTACCATTAGGTCGGAATATCTCCTTATTGGAGAAGTGAAATGAGTATAGTATTTAAATCCAAGCCCATAATGACCAATATTATGTATGGAATAGACTGCTTTTGCCATAGATCGGATTGCGAGTTCGTTAATAACCGCTTCTTCTTCTGTTCCTTTTACACTTGACATAAGTAATTGAAATTGGTTTGATTTTGAAGCTGCATTAGGATCAAATGAATAACCTAATGATTTTACAAATTTTGCAAATTCAAGAATCTTTTCATTATCAGGTAAATCATGCACTCGATATACAAATGGTTTTATGTTCCCTCCTTCCGGAGAGGCGATATGACTGGCTACAAGTTTATTTGCAAGCAACATGAATTCTTCTACAAGCATATTACTCTGTTGAGTCTCCTTCTTGTAAATTTTTATTGGTGTACCATTTTCATCTAGCTCAAATTTAACTTCCGGAGAGAAAAAATCTATACTTCCCTCACGTAATCTTTTTTTCCTTAATGTCTGAGCTAGGGAATTTAATAGTAATAACTCTTTTGCAAAATCACCTTTCTGATTATCAATAATATCCTGAACTTCCTCATATGTGAATCTTCTCTTACTTTTTATTATAGTTTTATCAATTTTATAATTAACTATTTTACCCCTTTTAGTAAGCTCAACAATTACTGAATATGTGCATCTATCTTTATGTGGAACCAGAGAACATATATTGTTGGATAATTTCTCAGGAAGCATTGGAATAACTTTTCCGACTAGATAAACACTGTTGCCTCTAGTAAATGCTTCCTTATCAAGATTGGTACGATAATTCACATAATTCGATACATCTGCAATATGAATTCCAACAGAATAGTTATCATTTTCAATTATTTCAATGGACAAGGCATCATCAAAGTCCTTTGCATCACCTGGATCAATCGTAAAGACTGACCTTTCACGGTAATCTATTCTCCCAATTAATTCATCTGGAGAAATATTTTCAGTAATCTGATCCGCTTCCTTTAAAGCTTTTTCTGAAAATCTATATTGCAGATTAAAATCATGTGCTAAAGATATAAGTTCGGTATCTCCTGAACCCGACTTACCAATCAGTTCTACTATTTCTCCTTCCGGGTTAAGATCAGTCGATTCCCACTTTATTTTACCAACTATAACCTTATCTCCCGTCTTTGCTCCATAAAGATTGTTTTTACTAATATATATATCTCGATGTAAATCTCTATCATCTGGTTTCAAAAAATAGAATGAGTTTGCTTTCTGAAGTGTGCCCACTATCTCATCTTTTTTTCTCTTTATAATGGCTGTAATTTGTCCCTCTAAATTCTTTCCCTTTTGATTAGCAAAAAGAATCACTTCAACGGTATCTCCATTAAAAGCAGTATTCAAATTTCTAGTTGCTATAAAAATATCTCTAATTTTAGAATCTTTTGGAATTACAAAACCAAATCCGCCATGTGTAATCTGTAAGGTTCCAATTATTTTATTTGACTTAGGAACCCGGTTAAGCATATATCGCTTACCTGATCTGATTAAAAATTCCTCATCGACTAAAGAATGTAGAAATGATTTTAATGAGATATACTCATGTTCCTCGGTTATAGTAAGCATTTTCGCAATATCCCTGCTTTTAAATCCCCTGGTATGATTCTTTTTAAAGAATGCAACTATTTTTTTCTTCATTAAAACTCAAATCTATATTTAAGGCCAAGTTCATCAATCATATCATTTAAACTATTTGTTTCTATAACTGAAGGTTTTCTTTCAAGTCTAATTAATAAACTATTTAGAATTGGATATTCAATTTTAATATTTGCCTGACTAAGATCCTGAAAAATATCTGTCGTGCCGCCAATCGTATATCGGAATTTATTCACGCTACCTGATAAATTAAATCTGGTTGCTGTGCCTACCCTTCTTAGTTCTACATTTCTGACATAATTTCCTAAACTATTATTCAATAAACCTCCGATAACTGATCCGGCCATTGATGTAGCTGTGCCTGAAATCTGATTAGATGCAGCACTCTTGTCCTGGGTTGACATATCAGAAGCAAATCTTCCAGTAAGAAGAAAATATCCAGCATCATTTGCATCTTTAGTTGGATCAGGTACATTGTTATCTATATTATCAGCCCCATAATAAACCGCAATATTATTTTGTTCTTTAATAAAATTCTTTCCAAGATCCTTAAGAGGTCCTGTAATTTTTATTTTCACGGCAACAAGAATCTCCTGGGAGGAAGAAGTTGTATCAGCGGGATTATAATAGTTTTTGTAGGCGGCAGTTATATTCAAGTTAGGATTTGTCAGGTCTCCTTCAAATTTTATGGTACCTTCAGCTTCTAAAGTTTTAATAAAATGCAGTTCGGATCCCTCCATAAGTGTCAAATCACCTTGTGCATTTGATTTACCATCTGTTCTTTCATAAAGAAAATCACCTTTCAGTATCGCTGTTAGATTCTGATCCAATTCTTTGTATAAAACAAAAACAATTGTAGCCCCCTCTTGCACAGTTACATCAATGTTATAATTAAAATAACTTCTTTTGACCCGGCCAATGCTTCTCTGAATAACTCCTTTTTTGGAATAATTAACAAGACTTTCAAAATCCATATCGTTCTTTTTCAATTGTGTAGTATCCGAAGATAAATATTTATAAATAAAGCCTTCTGTTGTATTCCTATTGGCACCCTGAGAAGGGGAGAGCGTTAGGAGTGCCTTTTTTACTATGACTGGAGCTTTTAGAAATGCTCCATCTTCATTCATTTTAAATTCCACATCTCCATTAGTCCCTATTACCAGGTCCCCATAAATTGTCGGACTCGCTGATTTTGAACCTTCATTTAATACTTTAAGATCTCCGTTTATATTAAAATCTGATGATATTAATTTAAAACCATTCAACACTGCTGTCCCATTACCGCTAATTTTCCCCCCATCTTTTTCTCCCTGAATATTCTTAAGAACAAGATTCTCAAGATTAAGATTCTGATTTTGAATTGTAAGCTTCATTTCAGCATTGTACTCTATATTATTTGACTCGGCAATAAATAAAACATTTGACAATTCGATATAACCATCTGGTTTAAGATCATTATAAGTACCTGTGATTTCGAAATTACTTTTAAGTGTCCCACTAATTTTTTTAACTATTGGGAGTAAGTCACCGAATGCAGCAAGATTAAAATTATCTGCCGTTATTTTTATATTTAATGGATTATTGCGAATTATTCTTTCTGTGGCGCCTGAAAATGCAAGGTCGATTGGCAGATTACCAGTAATTTTAAGTGCTGCATCATTAGGATTCACAAGAGGGCTGACAAATTTAAAATCTAAGGCAAGGTTTTTATTCAAATAATCGAATCCTCCTGTAAAAGAGCCAAAATCTTTATTTTTATATGTGATTTTGTTGATATTAAGTTGAAATTTTACCGTCGGATCATTAAAATTTCCCGATATATCTGCATTACAACTAATATTTGCATCAGGTGAATTCTCCTTTTGAATCTGCATAAGGGTTGTATCTATATCCCAAGCTTTAAAATTATTTAATGTTATACTCAGTTTTTGAGCATTGTATCTTGACAAAGTCCCTTTTATAATTAATTCAGCTGAATCTCTATTAAGTATAAAATTCTTGAAATTAATATCATTTTGAGAATAATCAATTTCACTTTTTTGTTTATTTATTAATCTGAATCCATTATAGCTAAGATCAAGTGTATCAAGAAGTAGTTTGACTATATCATTTGAAATATCGATTGATCCGTTTAATCTAACAGAAGCATTTTCCATTTCAGAAGAAAAATTTATACCTGCAATTTTGTTTTTCAATATGACATCCAATTTGATGTCACGAATATCAGCACCTGCAAATATCCGATCAGTTTTTAAATGAAGTGACGAAAGTATATTGTCAAGATTATCATCCTTATGATCATTTTGAACATCAAAGTCTAGATTCAGTTTGGAAAGGAAGAACACATCATCATTATTATGATATTTTATGTAATCTATATATGTATTATAATTGAAATAAATACTATCTCTTGTATTTCTTAATTCTCCTGACATTTCCCCATTTATTTCGATCTGCGCATGTCCAAGGAAAAGAGACATAAGCGCAAAGTCTTTGAATTCAATTAGATATTTCATCGATGCAGGCAAATCAGTTCCTTGTCGTATTTTATTGTTTTTAATAGCAGGGGTAGTTGAATTGGTTGGTAATTGTATTGATTGGGATGATGGAAGTACTTCATCTATTTTATTCTTTGTTATCTTAGAAACGAGGTTAATTTCATTTGTTAATGCATCAACCATATTCGAAATTGTAAAATCCCCGGTAATGGTTATATCTGCAAGATCAGAAATTAAATTTATAACTCTACCATTTCCAGTATTTTTTCTAATATCAGCTATTGCTCTTGTACTATCTATTAATATTTTATTTATAGTTGAATTTTTTAATAGGAATGTAAGGTACAGATTAAGGCTATCTGGGTTAAAGCCGTCCCCTTCAGCACTGATAGAGAAATTAAGATTGCTAATAAGCGATGAATCTTTAACGAATCTAAAAATGTCAAGCTTTTTAACTTCACCTTCTACTTTATAGGATATTTCATTTTTTTTATCGAAACTCATATATCCATTTATATTCAGAGATGATGTATCCGCTACAAGACTTAAATTATAATCAATATTTTTATTTTTTGCATTTGCAATTAGATTAAAATTATCAATTTTATTCCCATTTAGAACTGAACCATCTGCATTTAAATTAATTATTGCAATCAATTCTTCAGGCTTAGTTCCGGATCCATTTATGGAGCCATTGCAGTTCAGGTTAGATATAATATTTGTAAATGGAGAAATATCAAATCCTATTGTACTGAATTTGATATCATATTTCAAAGGAGTTTGTTCAAAATTCAATTCTGCTTCTGCAAGTATTCTTCCCTTATCAGTCTTTAAAGATATGGTAGTAGTAAAATTCAACGGACGACCTGAAATAGTCAGTGTATCCAATCTTAATACACCAAGTTTTTCATAAACCGGCAATTTAACCATGGGTATAAGTTTACTTATATCCAATTGATTAATGTATGAGTCCTTGAATCTGGCATTAAAAAACATTTGTTTAGGATTATCAATATTTCTAACTGTACCTGAAGTTTCAAGATGTGATTTTAAAAATTTAATATCGATATACTTTATGGTAAGACCTTTCAATGTACCCTCACATTTTAATTTTAATGCTAGTGGTTCCTTAAATAAATTAAGTGAGGGTACAAAAGGAGAGGCATCCTGAAAATTTAATTTGTCCGAATCAACTATTATGTCAACTTTGGCTTTGGAAAAATCGGATTTGGGGTCGAAGATATTATGTATAGCTTGAATTTTCAAAAAAATATCCGAATTTGCAGTCTTTATTTTAAGATTATTTGCAAAAAGTTCTTTTTTATTTACTGCAAATTGCCCGGACAAAGTTTCGATTGCAAAACTGTTTATGTTAGAGGTAAATGATAGTTTAGAAATATCAAGTTCATATTCGTCGTTATTTGCGTCTGCAAAAGCGTTTAGTGCAAGATTAAGATTAGTAATACGAAGATCGTTCATATTGAATAAATCATAGTTTGCATTACTGCCTGCAAAATTAAATCTTTGTAATTTGAAATTAATATTGATAAGATTAAAATTTGTAACCTCAACTTTAAAAGAAAATGTTGATTTGGAAGTATCCGGACTAGATGGATGTGTCAGTTTAGAAATATTTAACCTTCCAGTACTGTCAGCAATAAGTGAAATATCCGCCTGCGCTATTTCAAATTTTCTTATTTTAATTTTTTTTAAAACCAATTGAAGTGGACTTGTTCTTAATTCAATTTTAGCTGCATTTAATATAGTATCCTTCCCCATGTTGAGGATAGTATTTCGCAAGATTAAAGAAGTAAAGATAGTACCATCTATTTTTCCAATATAAAGCGTACCGTAAAGATTTTTATTAGCCTCTTCAACAACTTTTTTTCTCAAATATTCTCGGAAGGTAGAAGTTTGAGAAGCGCCAAAAAAAAGAAGTATAAGGATAAATAGACCAATTCCACTATATAGGAATATATTTACAATCTTATGGAAAAGGTTCCTTTTCTTTTGGATTACACTGTTTTTTTCTTTCTTAACCAAAAAACGCCAAATTTTTGCATAATATTAAAATAATTGACAATATCCGGTGTCCGCTATATCTATAAATAGTTCTCAATAACTTTAACTAGACTGAAATTACAATTAAAAAAATATTACATTATTCTTTAATAAAATAAGAATTACTTGGAATATCTTTCAATTATAAGGTTTATAATTTTAGATGTTGATTGATTATACGAAAACTCTATAGTCTTTATTTCTCCTCCATTTGCTTCAACTATATCACGACCTACTATTTTATCTAAAGTCCAATCAGCTCCTTTAACAAGAATATCTGGAACAAGACTTTTTATTAATTGTTCTGGTGTATCTTCATCGAAAAATATTACATAATCAACACACTTTAGGCTATCAAGAACAATAGCTCTTTCCAACTCTTTAATGATAGGTCTTTTGTCCCCTTTTATTTTTTTTATGGAAAGATCACTGTTAATTCCGACTACAAGATAATCACCAAGTTTTCTAGCTTGGCTTAAATAGTCAACATGTCCGGAATGGAGTATATCAAAACAACCATTGGTAAACACTATTTTTTTATTCTGGTTTTTTAGATCGTACCTTATTTTGATCATTTGCTCTATGGATTTGATTATACTCAATCTTTATCTTTCCTTATAATATCAAAAAGTTTATCCTGTTGAATAGGAATAATCCCTATCTCTTCGCAAACAATCCCGCCGGCATAATTAGCAAGATATGAAGCTTCAATTATATTTGCTTTTGCTGCCAAAGCCATTGTTAAGGTAGATATTACAGTATCTCCGGCTCCCGAAACATCACCAACAATCTGTGCTTTAGTAGGCATCCTATTTATTGGTTTATCTTTTTCAAAAATTGCAATACCATCCTCACTCAGTGTTAATACTACATAGGATGCATTTGTTTTTTCAAGAATCATATTTCCGGCGATGGATATATCATTGTCATTCTTCAATTTTATCCCAAGTACATCCTCAGCCTCCTTCCTATTAGGCTTTATAACTGAGACATTTTTATAAAGAAAGAAATTGTTAAACTTAGGATCAACTGTTATCAATTTTTTATTTTTACTGGCTAATAATGTCATCCTTTCGATTAAGGTTGGGGTTAATACACCTTTATTATAATCCTGAAGAATTATACCATCAAGATTACTAATATTATCTTCCATATATTTAACTAACTTATCCTCTACTAAATTAGAAAGATATCGTTTACTTTCCTTATCAATTCTTACAACATGCTGATTATGTGCGATCACTCTTGTTTTAGCAGTAGTTGGTCTTTCTTGATCAATAATAAGACCGGAAAGATTCATTTTTGAATCTTCGGCGAGGGATAAAAATATCCTACCATCATTATCATTTCCAATCACACCTATTGGAAAAGGAATGCCGCCAAGTTTTAAAATATTAAGAGCAACATTTGCAGCACCCCCGAAACGATAAAACTCATTTTCAACTTCCAGAACAGGTACAGGAGCTTCTGGTGAAATTCTCCTGACTTCCCCCCGGAAATAACAATCGAGCATCATATCACCAACGATTGCAATTTTTAACCCATTAAAGGAATTCTTTAGATTTAATAACCTTTCTTTAGATATATTTATCATTTTAATACTATAATTTTGAACTATTAAATTAAGAAGAAAAATTGGTACAGAAAATTTTATTGAGACAATTTTTTCTTTCTTTTTTTAGAGTTTTCATCTTGTTTAATAATTTTTTTTCCCCCCCATGTAGCAAGCGAGTTATACAACTTCAGACTGACAATACCTTTATCACTTCCGATCCAAAGATCTTCACCATCAAAATATAGAGATAGGATAAGAGAAGTATTAATATTTAAATCATTTAAGTCTACAACATGTACTTTATTATTTAACCTGTCTATATAAACTAACCCCTTTCCATATTCTTTTTTATTTTTTCGATCGAATGAATATACACCGGACCAGATATAATTACCTGTACGTGCAAGACAATAAATACCATTTCCTGGCATACCATCTTCTTTGGAAATTCTGTTCCATTTAAATTTTCGATCAAATTCATATATTCCACCTAAATTGAATTTAGGTTGTTGCTGAGTAACAAACTCATCTGTAGCAAACCAGATATTCTTATCTTCAAAAAGCATATCATGGATAGATACAGCATACCCCTCATCATCAAATCCTCCATTCTTATTCGTTAAAAAATCCCAACTATTTTTATCATTAATATCTTTATTTTTATTATAAATATGTACACCTGATTCAGATCCAAACCAGATTAAACTATCACCATCCAATCTTATAGATATTATGTTATTAGTTTTAGAATCCTTATTGGTGGTGAGATCGTAATCAGTAAATTTTTGTTTTGCAACATCAAGGCGGGTTAAATTTTTAAATCTACCTATCCAGAGAACATTTTCTGAAGGGTCATAACATAATGATCTTATCCAGTTTCCCATTTCCCCACCCAAGGCAAATTTTCTTTTTCTCCATTGTTCCTTTTTTTTATCAAACGTAAATAGACCATCTCCAGAACCTGCCCACACATAATCTTTACTTACAGCAAGATTATAGAATAAATCATTCTCAAGGTTTTCTTTTTTCGTTGAATAGTTAACCCATTTATTTTCTTTTTTAGAATAATGAAAAATCCCTTGACCATAGGTAGCAACCCATATTAAATTTCCATCTCCTTTAATTGATTCAATCACTGTATTTTCAAGATAGAGTTGGGATTCAACCTGTGGAAAGATGGAAAGTGAACTGAATAGAATAAAGACAGTTATTTGAAACTTCCGGGCCATAACCTAATGTTTTTCTTATTTTTTCGATTCAAGAAGTTAATAACTCTCCTCTTTCGAAGGAAAATTTTTCTGCTTTACATCTTCTATATAATTTGACACTGCTTTAAGAATCTCATCCGCAAGAGATGCATAATGTCTTACAAAGCGTGGATGAAAATCAACATTTAATCCAAACATATCAGGAGATACTAAAATCTGACCGTCACAATGAATGCCAGCTCCTATTCCTATAGTAGGAATTTTAATAGATTCAGTAACCTTTTTAGCAAGTTCGCTGGGAATCTTTTCAAGTACAATCCCGAATGCACCAGCTTCTTCTATTATTCTAGCATCTTCAAGAATTTCATCTGCTTCCTCCTTGTTTTTACCTCTTTCGCGATAACTACCAAACTGATATATACTTTGGGGTGTTAGACCAATATGCCCCATTACTGGAATGCCAGCCTGGGTAATCTGTAATATTGTATTAGCAACTCTTTTACCTCCCTCAAGTTTTACACCACCGGCAGAAGTTTCCTTCATTATTCTACCAGCATTTCTAAAACCCTCATCAACACTTAGTTGATATGACATAAATGGCATATCAACAACTAACATAGCACGATTTACACCTTTACTTACAGCTTTAGCATGATAAATCATTTCATCCATAGTTACTGGAAGGGTAGTCTCATTCCCCTGGAAAACATTACCAAGAGAGTCACCGACAAGAATTAAATCAATACCAGCTTCATCAAGAAGTTTGGCAGTAATAAAATCATATGCTGTTAAAGAAGTAATTTTAATATTATTCTTCTTAAGCAAAGAAAGTGTTTTGGTAGTAACTCGTTTTATTTCTTTTTCAGTGTTCATTTTATTGTTAATTGTTATTTAAGATTAAATTATCATGCAATGAAACATGATTTGAAAATATCATATTATAATGTTCTTCGAATCCATTACATAAAGAAATACCTAAGCGTGAATAATCAATTTTTTCATTAAGAATATTTTCAAGTTCAATAGTATTTTCATCAATTTCTAGGTCAATCTTATCTTTTTTATCATATGTCAGATTAAGATAAGCTGTAATACGTTTATGGAATGGGCCGCATAGAATTGAGCCATGCTGAAGAACAACCTTGTCAAATTTTCTCTGAGCACTCCCAACAACCTTCTTACCGGAAAATTTTAATTCACATTTTGCAGCAACAGCGAAACAAATTGCATTATTTTCTTGTTTATAAACTTTTGCTAAATTAGGCTGTTTATTTTCCAATTCAAACGATGATAACCTTTTATCGTATATTTTCAAGCCTTTAAGCAATGCAAGATTTATATGGTAATAAATATCTCTTGCGGAAGAAGAAGAATCCAGAGGGTAAATAACAGAATAGGTTAATTCTTCAGAATGAAGAACAGCTCGTCCCCCAGTTGGTCTCTTTACAATATCGATTCTATCCCTATTGGCGAGTTGTAAATTAATTGAAGTAAAAGGTTGATTAGCCCCTAGTGAAATACAATAAGGTTTCCATCTATACAACCTGAAAACGATCTCATCATCTTTAAAATTTTTAGCAAGTTGGAGATCATAATCCATATTATATTGCCCGGTATTAGAACCAGAATTTATAAAAAACCAATTCATTGATTATCAACTTTATTATCGCGCTCTACAATTCCTGCCATAAATTCTGCCTCACAGACAAGCTCATCATTCACAAATGTCTTTCCTTTCATTGTAAAAACTTTGCTTCTTTTATTAGTCAATTCAATTTCCAAGAAAAGTTGATCTCCGGGGACAACTGGTTTTCTGAACTTAACATTATTGATTTGCATGAAGTAAACTAGTTTTTCTTTAAGATCAGGCAGGGCATTAAGTAAGAGAATGCCTCCAGTTTGAGCCATTGCTTCTACAATTAATACTCCAGGCATAATAGGTTGTCCAGGAAAATGTCCCTGAAAGAAAGGTTCGTTACCTGTAACTGATTTAACTCCGACAACTTTTTTTTCCAGCTCAAGACTAATTATTTTGTCAACTAAAAGAAACGGATATCTATGCGGGAGTATCCTCTTAATTGCATTAATATCGAATACAACACCTTCTTTTTTAACATACTGATATTTTTTAACTAGTTTTTTCTGTTGATATAATTTTCTTACCTGCTTGGCAAATTCAACATTGGCCATATGGCCAGGACGGGCTGCCAAAATCTGAGCTTTAACAGGCGCACCAATTAAAGCAAGATCGCCGATAAGATCCAAAAGTTTATGGCGAGCAGGTTCATTTTTAAAACGTAGTTCTTTATCATTCAATATTCCATTTTTGCCAAGTGTAATTTTATATTTAATACCGACTTTCTTTCTAATATTTTCAAGTTCCTCATCATTGGCATGTTTATCGATAATAACAATAGCATTATCTATGTCCCCTCCTTTTATTAGTCCAAAATTGATAAGCTGTTCAACTTCACTTAAAAAACAGAATGTTCTCGCAGGTGCGAATTCCTCAACAAATTCCTTCTCAAGATCAAAAAGTCCCGTGTGTTGGCTACCCAAAGCAGGATTTTGGTAATCAACCATTACAGTAACTCTATAACTATCTAATGGCAAGGCGACAATATCAATTTGATTATCATTGTTATGATATGCAACAGTTTTGTCAATAATTAAATAATCTTTTGGGGCATCTTGTTGAACGAAACCAGCATTCAATAAGGCCTCCACGTAGGGCATAGCACTGCCATCTCCGACTGGAGGTTCAATACCATCGATTTCAATTATAATATTATCAATCTGCAATCCAGCTATAGAAGCTAAAACATGTTCAACAGTATGGATTTTAGCTTCGCCAATTCCCAGGGTAGTACCCCTAGAAACATCAACTACAAAATCTGCATTAGCAGGAATTTCTGGTTTGTCTGCTAAATCACATCGAATAAATCTAATTCCATAATTTTCAGGAGCGGGTTTAAAAATCATGGTACAAGTGGTTCCAGTATGAAGCCCTACCCCCGTCATTGAAACCGATTTACCAATAGTTCTTTGAAGTTCTAACATTTAGAATCCATTATTATTTCCAAATTATCTTAAAATAGATTTTCAAAATAGTAAGAAGGGGTTTGAAATACAATTGAAGAATATACTTACTTACTGAATGTTGTCGAGTTTGGCACTAAGTTCGTTTAGTTGTTTTTCGAGTTGGTTAATCTTTTCAGCATAATTAGGGAGATTACGAATGTGGGCTTCTATTTGAAAAGCATTTTTTACTTCTTTGGCAGGAGATCCGAAATAAGTACCTTCCTTTAGTATACTTTTTGACACTCCAGATTGAGCTATAAGAATAATTTTATTGCCAATTTCGATATGTCCAGTTAGACCTACCTGCCCCAAGATGTAACAATGGTCACCAACCTTAGTACTTCCTGAAATCCCGACCTGAGAAGAAATAATTGTATCTTCCCCAATAACAACATTATGAGCTATCTGAGAAAGGTTATCGATTTTAGTTCCTCTTTTAATACGAGTAGAGCCAATAGATGCCCGGTCGATTGAAACATTTGATCCAATTTCAACATCGTCTTCAATTATAACGTTGCCTACCTGAGGGATTTTTTGAAACACGCCTTTTTCATCCAGATCATATCCAAAGCCATCGGAACCAATTACAGTATTGGGATGAATAATACATCTGTTTCCAATTTTACATTGTTCCCTTATACTAATATTCTGAAATAACAGGCAATCATTTCCTAATTCTACATTTTCCAGAATCACTGTATTATGAAATATTTTAACATTATCGCCAAATTTACATCCGGCAGAAATAACCACATTTTTGCCAGCGGCGAAATTCTTTCCCATTTTTACTGAAGGGTCAATAAAAGCTGTATGATCAATCCCCTTAAGAGAAAAATCAGGAGAAAAGAAACGCTTAATTAATTTGAAGAAAGCTTTATTAGGTTCAGCTGTTTCAATATAAGAAATATCATTCCGCTTTTTATTGAAGCCGGTTTTAACAATTACTGCTGAAGCATTAGTTATAGAAAGGTATTTTTCATAAGTGGGGAGATAAAGAAAAGTCAAATCACCTTTCTGAGCCTCTTCTATTTTAGCAAGGTTTTGAATAACCATCTCCTTGTCGCCGGTAAGTTTGCCACCAATAAAATCAGAAGCTTCCTGCAGAGTTAGTTTCATTTTATAATTTTAATTTATTCAGTACTTTCATTGTAATATCGTACTTATCTTTTGCATATAACAATAGAATATCACCACTTTTATCAAACACATAGTCATAATCTTCTTCAAGAGCAACTTCTTTTATTGCCGAAAACACCTTATTTTGAACAGGTTTCATCAATTCATCCTGTTTTTGGAACATTTCCCCATTTGTACCAAACTTCTTTTCACGGTATTCGGATATTTGTTTTTCAAGCTTAACAAGTTCGGCTTCCAATTCCGCACGTGACTGATCTGTCATAATCAATTTGCGTTTTTCATAATCATCATATTTAGTTTTCCATGTGTTTTCAATTTTATTTAATTCACCTTGCCATTCCTGGACTAAAACATCCAGTTTTTGCTTAGCGTCCTGAGCGTCCGGCAATTTATCCATTATGGCGTCAGAATCAACATATCCGATTTTCATTTGTCCATATGAAATAACAGGGAGAGCTATTATAAACAATAAACCTGAAAAAAATATCCGTTTCATACTCGCTCCTAGAGAAAATTTGATCATTTTATATTAATAATCGAATTATTTATATAATAAATATCCAAAAAGCAACTTAATTTTCTTAATTATCCTATAAAGAAATCCCGTACAAAAAGGCTTGAACGAGAATCAATAAAAATTATTACTTACCCCTTTTAAGAGAATCAAGCACCTGATAGGTAATATCAAATGCAGAATCGGCATAAAGAAGTAATACATCACCAGTTTTATCGAATACAAACTGCATGCCTTCTTTTTTAGCAACTTCACTAATTGCTTTGTAAACTTTTTCTTTAATTGGGGCAAAGATTTTTTCATTCTCTTTATATATTTCACCTTGACCCTGAGCAAATTTCTGTCTTCTGAATCCTTCGATATTTTGTTGTTTCTCAACTAACTGTTGTTGTATGGCCTGTTTTTTATCATCCTTCATTGTGCCTTGCTGTTTCTGGTAATCAGAATATGAATCCTGAAGTTCCTTAGTCATACTATCAATTTGCGCTGTCCATTTATTTGTCAGGGCATCCAGATCTCCCTGAGCTTTTATAGCCTCTGGTAATTGAGTAAGGATCACTTGCGAGTCAACATAACCTATTTTTAGCGGCTGTTGTGCAAACATAAAATTGCTAGTTAAAAGAACGACAAGAAGAGCTAAAAGATATTTTTTCACTGATATTACCTCAAATAATTTATTTATTAAATTTATTAAAATCCTTTCCCAAATTGAAAATGGAAAAGCCAAGCCGGGTCTTTGCCATCCACAGCTTTTCTATCGAACCCATAACCTAAATCGAACCCAATTAATCCAATCGGATTTATTAGTATTCTAGCACCAATGCCAGCTGATTTTCTTAAACTAAAAATTTCAGTGTTACTAAATTTTTCAAATACATTTCCAGCTTCAGCAAATGTCAACAGATATAAAGGAATTGGTTCAAGGGCAACAGCCACCCTAAACTCTGCAGTAAATCTAGCCATAACTCTGCCGCCGATAACAGTACCAGATGCATTTTGAGGTCCAACCGTTCTGTCATCATAGCCTCGAAGGGGTTCAGTTGCAATGACTAATCCATTTCCACCCATATAAAAATATTCAAATGGATTTATTTTTGTTTCCGAAGCTTTATCTAATTCCTGAAGATACCCTATATTTGAAACCGTATAAAGAGCTACTCTATTGGAATTAAATAACCTTTTATACCATTCCGCCTTAAAACCAAGTTTATAATAACTAACATCCCCAGGCAGAATAGGCTTGCCAGACAACTCTGCATCCAAAGCAACCGATGACCCTTTAGAAGGGAAGGTCGGGTTATCTATATCTTTACGGCTTATTGTTGCTCCAAGAGTATACTGGTTACTTTTCCCCTCTGCATAATAGCCTTGTCCATCCAACACATCATTATATTGGTATCTGAATAATCCCTGAATATAAAAGAAATCATCTGGCCATTTTAACCTTCTGCCTACCTTAATTGTTCCACCAGCCTGACTTAAGTCGTAAATATATTGCTGCCGAGTATCGAATAACTCCACGCCGACCAATGTAGGAGTATCAAAGGTCCATGGTTCAGTGAACCCAAGAGTAAAGGTTCGGTATACATTTCCAACACCGAACTGCCAGTTAAAACTCAGTACCTGTCCTCCGCCAAGTGAAAAAGGATCACTCATAGCAAAATTGGTAAGAGTAATACCAACCGAACCACTGAAACCGAAACTGCCACTATAACCAACTGAGGCATTCAAATAATCACTTGATTTTTCCTCAACGTGAAAAGCGACGTTAACTGTACTATCATTCTCAAGATTATAATCAATCCCCTGAGGTCCATATAATTTTTCAACGTTAAAAAATTGCAAATTTGCAAGTTGTTGGACACTTCGGAATAAAAGGCCCCTGTTAAAAAAATCTCCAGGAATTGTATAAAGTTCTCTTCTTATAACTTTATCTTTAGTTTTATCATTACCCGAAATATCAACACGCCCTACTCTGAACTGGTTCTTTTCTTCCATCCTGATAATAAGATCGATTGAATCCGGTTCAACTTTCTGTTCAGTAGTTTTAAGATTAAAAGTCAAATACCCATTGTCAAGATAAAGTGATGAGATATCATTTTGTTTTTCATTCTGCCGGAGGTTTCTTTCAAATTTTTCATAATCGAAGATATCTCCTTTTTTGAAATCTAATCGTTCAGTTAAAACATCACTTGAAAATACTGTATTTCCCTGCCATATTATATTTCTCAATTTATACTGAGGACCTTCGTATACTGTAATATAAATTTTCAAATCTTTGTTATTATTGAAATAAGCAAGAGAATCGTTTGTTATTTCAGCATCTCTGTATCCATTCTTAAGATAGAAATCCTTTATATTCTTCTTATCTTTTTCAAATTTTTCCTTATCGAATTTTGCACCACTCCAGAACTTCCACCATTTAGCTTCCTCAATATCATCCATGGATCCTTTAAGATCCCCATCTTTAAAAGCATTATTGTTTATAAAATGGATTTCCCTTACTGTTACTTTTTCATTTTCGTTAATCTTTAGTTTTAAAAGTATTCTATCTTTGATTTTATCAATTAAATTTGAATAGGTTATGTCTCCAAAAGCATATTCGGTAGTGTATTCATCAGCCAAATCTTTTTCGTTACGCCATATAACATTTATACCTTTTTTTGTAGTATCGGCAGTAAAAAACCTATAGATCAGAGGATCGATTTGAGCATTTAAATAGCCGTCTGTTGCATAATTTTTTAATAATTTCTGTTTAAGACGAGATATATCAGCTGGTTTTATTATCTGCCCCCTAATAAATCCGGCTTTATTTTCAATATCCGAAGTACTTAAATCATCGTTGCCTACGATAACCAATTTTTCAAACCTCTGATATTCCTTAACGATAATTTTTAAAAACACACCATCCTGAATCTGTTTATCAATAGTAATCTGGATATCGGAAAATATATTAAGAGACCAGAGTTGTTTTATTGCATTGAGAGTTTGGTCTCCCGGTATTTGAATCTCATCGTTGATTTTTAAACCACTATTGGCAATAATAGTGAAAGCATCCGCAGATTTATTACCTTCGACCGCTATTCCTAATATTTTAAAACTAGATCTTGTATTTTGAGCAAAAGAAATTGATGAAAATATTACCAGGGCAAGGAGTAAATTTTTTATTAATCTCTTGGGGGAGGATTGAAACATTCTTTAAGCCTTTTCATTCATTTTAAGTTGTTCACTGACTTTACCGAACCTGCGTTCTCTTTGCTGATAATTTTTTACGGCTTCATATAATTTTTTCCTTCTGAATTCCGGCCAATAAACATCTGATATAAAGAATTCAGTATATGCAATCTGCCACAGCAGAAAATTACTTACCCTAAATTCATTACTTGTTCTGATCAAAAGATCGGGATCAGGAAACTCCTTAGTTGTAAGATGATTTGATATATATTTTTCATCAATGTCGGATGGAACTATAGTTTTATTTTCAATTTCTTTAGCAATACACCGCATTGCTTCCAAAAGTTCCCATCTTCCACTATAACTTAATGCAATATTCAGAACCATTTTTTTATTATTTTTAGTTTTATCCATCGCGTCATAAAGTTCTTTCTGAACTTCATTTGGCAGAGCTGATAAATTACCAATGGCAGTAAGCTTAATATTATTTTCATTAAGCTCATCAGCTTCGTCCCTAAGGCTTCTTAAAAGAAGACGCATAAGAGTGGAAACCTCCTCTTTGGGCCGTTTCCAATTTTCCGTAGAAAAGGTATACAAAGTTAAATATTTTACCCCAAGTTCAGCACATGACTTAACAATATCTTTAACTGATTCTACTCCTTTAGAGTGACCAGCAACTCTAGGAAGTCCTTTTTTTCTTGCCCAGCGTCCATTTCCGTCCATAATAATGGCGATATGGGTTGGAATTAGACCTGATTTTTTTAATTCATTTTGAAGTTTAATATCGGATTCTGGCTGTAATCTACCCAACTTATTTCCTAAAAATTCAAAAAGCTTGTAAAATTAACTTTAAGACTGACTAATGTCAAGATAACAACTAATCAACTAATCAGAACATTTAGAATATAAAGTTAGAAATAATGTTCCATTTAGAAAAGGTAAAAGTAACATCTTTTAAAGAAAAGGATATGCCTATTGAATTATGGTTTAGAAAATAAAGCATGTCTTTCGTATATTTATTTTTTATTTTGATTTAAAAATATGGAATTGATAAATAAATTAAGAAGGATAAAAGCCCGCTTTGATCAAATAAACGAGCAACTTTCGGATCCTTCCTTTATGAATGACAGGGATAAAATTGTTAATCTTAGCAGGGAGAGGAGCGAACTTTCAGACATAATAAATGCTTACGAAGAATATTCTGATGTGTTAAAAAATATTGATGGTAATTCAGATATTATTAATTCCAGTACAGACAAAGAGCTGACATTTCTTGCTGAAGTTGAACTTGATGAATTGAATAAGAAAAGGGAAAAACTGGAAGAAGAGATAAAAATACTTCTATTACCAAAGGACCCAAATGATAATAAAGACATTATTATGGAAATAAGAGCTGGAACAGGGGGCGAAGAGGCAGCATTATTTGCGGGTGATCTTTTCAGGATGTATTCAAGATACGCTGAATACAAGGGATGGCATATTGAACTAGTTGATATCAGTTATAGCGGGCTTCGCGGTATAAAAGAAGTTGTATTTTCTATTAGCGGTGAAAATGTTTTTAGTGAATTGAAATTTGAAAGTGGTGTTCACAGAGTGCAGCGGGTACCGGAAACTGAAGGCAGCGGCAGAGTCCATACATCTGCAGCTTCAGTAGCGGTATTGCCTGAAGCAGAGGATGTACAAATTGATATAAACCCAAATGATTTAAGAATTGATATATTCCGTTCAGGCGGGGCCGGGGGACAGAATGTTAATAAAGTAGAGACTGCAGTAAGAATAACTCATATACCAACCGGATTGGTAGTTCAATGCCAGGACGAAAGATCGCAACTTAAGAACAAGAATAAAGCCATGAAGGTATTGCGTGCACGGTTGTATGATGCAAAACTAAAGGAACAGAACGAAGAAATATCTGCTGTACGAAAACTTATGGTTAAAAGCGGAGACAGGAGTGATAAAATAAGAACGTATAATTTTCCGCAAAACAGAGTAACCGATCACCGTATTGGTCTTACTCTTTATAATCTTTCGAAAATAATAGAAGGGGATATTTCAGAGTTGATTGAACATCTTAAAATAGCTGACAGAGCAGAAAAACTTCAATCAAGTTCTGAGGTATAAGTAAAATAATAAATAAAATAAAAAACTATATGGACATAATTGAGAGCGATCTTAATATCAAGGGTAGAAAATTTGCAATTATCCTAAGCCGATTTAATGAATTTATTGGCTCACAACTATTAGAGGGAGCATTGGACTGTTTAAGTAAAAAGGGAGTCAAGGATGATAATATTGTACTTATAAAAGTACCCGGAGCTTTTGAAATTCCTATTGCAGCAGAAAAACTTGCGGAAACGGGAAAATATTCTGTTATAATATGTTTGGGAGCAGTAATTAGGGGCGGCACTCCTCATTTTGAATATGTAGCCGGTGCGGCTGCAACAGGAATTCAGACGGTGTCATTAAAATATGGTATACCAGTTGTTTTTGGTATTTTGACAACTGACAATGTTGAACAGGCTATCGAAAGAGCTTCTACAAAAAAAATGAACAAAGGATGGGATGCAGCAATGACAGCGATAGAAATGGGATGTTTAATGGACAAAATTGAAAACAAACAGGGCTAATAAGATTATACTTTTAGATTAACAGAAATATATTAAATTTGATTTAATAAATATTAAGAGAAAGCGAATAAGATATTTTTACCATTCAATTCAAAATAATATCTGTAATATGAAAAAAATACTTGCTATCTTATTCGTGGTTACATATTCTTTTAATTTCCCCCAGCAGGCAAGCAGTTGGAAGATTTATACTTCAATGCGAGCTATAAATGATTTTACCATTTCTAATAACTCAATCTGGGGTGCTTCGACTGGTGGTGCATTTCAATATGATCTAATCAAAAACATTTACAAAAAGTTCACAAAAGTTGAGGGAATAACCGGAATTACCATAACATCAATTATTAATGATAATGCTGGAAATATCTGGTTTGGAAGCAGTAACGGGGCTTTGGATTTTTATAATATCGGATCCGGACAGATAGGTTCCATACCGGATATTCTCAATTCAGACAAAACCAATAAACAAATTAACAGTCTCCAATCATCAGGAGACACAATTATAGCAGCCACTGATTTTGGTATAACACTTATTGATCCGAATAATAAAGTTCTATACGATACTTTTTTCAAGTTTGATTATTTAACCTCAAACTCAGTGGTAAATTACGCAGTAAAATATGATCTTATATATGCGGCCTCAAATAATGGCGCCATAATACAGAAACCGGGATCCACAAATTTATCCGCTCCTGAATCATGGACTGTTTACAGTACGATTAATGGTCTTCCATCAAATAATATTTCTAAAATTGTTAAATATGGAAGTTCGATTATTGCAGCATCAGACATGGGGATTTCAAAATTTAACGGACTTGGATTTGATCCTTATATTCCTCAATTAAATAATATAAATATAACAGACCTCTATGTAAATAATGATACACTTTACATACTGGACAGCGGTTCAAACGTTTATTCCTTTGCCAATAATAATCTGGTTAATATTTATACTTTCCCATCCAACGTAACCAAAATAAAAGTTGATACACATGAGGGACTTTTAGGTTCCAGCAGCAACGGGATAATACAATTTAATAAGAATCAAATCAATTATATTTTCCCAAATGGTCCACTTACAAATATTTTCTCTGATTTAGGAGTTGATAACGATGGTACACTTTGGGTTGCAAGCGGTACTGACAAAACCGGTGTTGGTTTTTATTCATTAAAAAATGGAAATTGGACAAATTATAATGCTTCATCATATCCAATACTACCGACAAATTCATATTTTAGAGTTTTTTGTGCGCCTGATGATATAACATATTTTGGAAACTGGGGAAGAGGTTTTGCCAGAATAAAAAACGGTAATATTACTATTTTCTCAAGTGCAATAACCGGGATGCTGGGGATACCAAAGGATCCCAAATTTTTAGTTGTTACAGGTTTAGCTGAGGATAGTAAAAATAATCTTTGGTTTTTAAACTACGGAGCAGCGGATAGAAAAAACTTAGCAGTTTTAACACAAGACAGCACATATTATCATTTTGTTGTGCCTGCTACCTCAAATCTTGATGTTGAAGCACAAACGAACCTTGTGATAGATCAGTATGATACGAAATGGTATATTTCAAATGACGTGCTATATCATGGGTTAATTTATTTTAATGAGAATAATACATATACTGATCCATCTGATGATAAATCAGCTTTTGTACAAAACTTAAATACTAACTATGTAAATGCGGTTGTAGTTGATAAAAGAGGAGATCTTTGGGTAGGAACGAGTCTTGGAGTCAATATTGTTACAAATACATACACTATAACCACACAACAGAATCCTCAATTAAGTATTAGTTCAGTTTTTGCTTTACGCCAACAGAGTATTAATTGTATAATGGTGGATCCATTAAATCAGAAGTGGGTTGGAACCAATCAGGGATTGTTCCTAGTTGATCAAGACGGAACTAATTTACTGGCGGTTTATAATTCTCAAAACAGCCCCTTACTTTCGGATATAATTCTTAACCTGGCTATCGATCAAAATTCAGGGACAGTATATGTAAGTACAAATGCAGGAATAATATCACTCAAAACGTCTTCGGTAAAACCGTTAGAAAGTTTTGCAGGATTGAAAATTTATCCAAGTCCTTTTAAGATTAAAAATGATAATAACACTTTAACCATAGACGGTTTAATTGCAGGTACGGATATAAAGATACTGACAATTTCCGGAAAGTTGGTAAGAGAATTTACATCACCGGGAGGAAGAGTAGCATCCTGGGATGGCAGAAATGACAGCGGTTCACTGGTAAACAGTGGAGTTTATATTATTGTAGCTTATGATCAAGAGGGAAACAATGTTGCTTCCGGGAAGATTGCAATAATAAGGGAATGAGTTTTATGCCGGGAAAGAATGATTGATCTAATTAATGTTTCGCTTCAATTTGGAGGGAAATATCTTTTCAGAGAAGTAAGTTTTAAGATAACCTCAGGTGATAGAATTTCACTTGTAGGGGCTAATGGTACAGGAAAGTCATCTCTCCTTAAAATGATTTTCGGGGATCTATTACCTGAATCAGGTAAAATTCAAAAGCAAAAAAGAATAACTATCGGTTACCTGCCACAGGAACAAGTTATACATGAAGGTAAATCGCTATTAGAAGAAGCAAAATCAGCTCTTACAGATATCATCTATCTACAAAATAAAGAAACTGAGATTACAGAAAAATTATCTGATACAATAGTAACAGATGAAGAGAGAGATGATTTAATTCATCAGTTAGGGGAAGTTCATCACCGACTTGATGAATTAGGTTCATATAGTATAGGTTCGAGGGTGGAAAAAATTCTACTTGGTATCGGGTTTGAGATAGAGGATTTTGGAAGGCTTACCAATGAGTTCTCAGGGGGCTGGCAGATGAGAATTGCTCTTGCCAAAATATTAATATCCCAGAATGACCTTATACTAATGGATGAACCTACAAACCATCTTGATATAGATTCTTTAAATTGGCTATCGAGTTTTCTAAAGAGTTATAAGGGAGCACTCCTGATTGTTTCTCACGATAAAAGATTTGTAAATGAGGTAACGAATAAGACTCTTGAGATATATAATGGCAGATTTAACATATTTAATGGAAATTATGATGCATTTCTGAAATTCAAAGAAGAGAGAGACATCCAGGCAGAGAATTCATTTCTTCAACAGCAGAAAAAAATAAAAGAAACTGAAAAGTTTATTGACCGTTTCCGTTATAAGGCAACGAAAGCGAAACAGGTGCAAAGCCGGATTAAACAGCTCGAAAAAGTAAATTTAATAGAGCTGCCTGAGAGCAAGTCAGATATTTATATTAAATTTCCTGCACCTCCGTCGAGCGGGAAAATAAATATTGAACTAAAGGGAATATATAAATCGTACGGACCGAAGAGCATATTTAATAATGTTGAATTTGAAGTCGGCCGAGGGGAAAAGATTGCATTTGTTGGTCCAAATGGAGCAGGTAAAACAACACTTGCTAAAATAATTGCAGGAGTGATTGAGTTTAACGGCGGAGAGAGGATTTTAGGGCACAACACTATTATTTCCTATTATGCACAGGACGTAGCAGATAATCTAAACCCGGATAAAGATATACTGGAAACTGTTGATGAAATTGCCGAAAACAAGACATTAGGACAATTAAGGTTACTGCTCGGGTCATTTCTTTTTTCAGGTGACGATGTATTTAAGCCAATTGGAGTTTTATCAGGCGGTGAAAAAAGCAGAGTAGCACTTGCAAAAATCCTTTTAACAAAAGCAAATTTTATTGTACTTGATGAGCCCACAAACCATCTTGATATATCCTCCAAGGAAGTACTGCAACAAGCATTATCTGATTTTAGCGGTTCACTTATTCTTGTATCCCATGATGTGGATTTTCTGAAGCCGATTGTAAATAAAGTAGTGGAAATAAGGAAGGGACAAATTTCAATTTTCAATGGCGGGATTGAATATTATCTTGATAAGAAACAGAATACTGCTATTGAGGAATCCTTAGAAAGAGGGAAGAAATCCTTTGACCTTAATTCATCCCGAAAAGATCAGAAACGTATTGACGCTGAAATACGCCAGAAGAGATATATGGCAACAAAAGATCTTATACAACAGATCGAAAGGCTTGAAAAGAAAATAGAATTATCTGAAACAAGACAAAGAGAATTAGAATCTATCCTTGCTGATCCATCTGTTTATTCAAACCCGCAGGAAGCCAGGGAGCGGAATCTTGAATATATTCAGACAAAGGAAATATTGGAACAGATAATAGCAGAGTGGGAAAGATTATCTGAAGAATTACATAATATTGAAAAACAATTCGTATAGATTCGAGTCGGTTAGAGGGAGAGTTTAATAATGCGTTGAGGTTTGTGAAATTGGTTTTAGTTGAGGATATTTGCGAGATTAGAAGTGGAGAAGAAATAAAAGGGGGGGAATTTTTGCACTAAAATTGTTTAATATTTAGGTGACAAAAAACGAAAAAGTTAAGCTACTACTAATAGAGGCGTACTTTATTTAGATTCAGAGAACGGTAAATATTACTGAAAATGGGGGGTATGAGGAGAAAAAGGGGTCGGATAGCATACCAAAATCAATAATCCAAATTAGTTCAAGTCGCTTTCAGGTCGCTTTAAAATTGCTTTATACTTGCTTTTAGGAATAGGAAGAGCCTAAGGGAAGGAGTGGCTGAGTGTGGTTGGTTCTAAATAAAGTGATTAAAGCGGGGGTTTGGATTGACGATCATATCTATAATGAAATGTCAAGATTATAGGGTTGGTTTGGAAGCAATCATAGAATTGAAATACTGGGGGTTACGGTGGTAAATGATTTGGGAAAGGATACAGGAAATATTATATAAATATGAATAATGCTTTTCTTTACAAAATAAGTCTATTAATTTGCAGGATAATTTAAAGCTTAAAATAATGCAGTTTATAAAACCCCTTAAGAAATTCGGGCAGAATTATTTAACCGATCCCAATATACTTAGAAAGATAGTAGAGGAGATTGATCCGAATGGGGAGGACAATATAATTGAAATTGGTCCTGGTCTTGGGGCATTGACAGAATTTCTGCTTCAAAAAGTACCTACCATTACAGCTATAGAAATTGATAACAGAGTAGGAGAAATACTAAGAAAGAGATTCCAGGGGATTGAACTGATAACAGAAGATTTCCTTAAGACTGATCTAAATGCAATTTACCATAAGTCTGGTAAAAAATTAAGGATAACAGGAAACATACCATATAACCTAACATCCCCAATCCTATTCAGGATGATTGAAAACAATCAAATTGTTAAGGATGCAGTTCTGATGATGCAGCTTGAAGTTGCGCAGAGAATTATATCAAAGAAGGGAACAAAGGAATACGGGATACTTTCGGTGTTGTTAAATTATTTCTGTGAAATAAAGTTTTGTTTCAAAGTGTCACCAAACGTATTTAATCCGCGTCCAAAAGTTTGGTCAGCAGTATTACATTTTTATCTGAAGGAAAATGATTTAACGGATACGGACAAGAAGGTTTTTATTCAGACAGTGAAGGCGGCATTCGGAAACAGAAGAAAAACATTAAAAAATTCATTAAGTAATAGTATATTTAAGGAAATTAATTTTGAAGATTCAGGCATTGATATTTCACTAAGGGCAGAGCAACTGGACATAGATAATTTTGTTCTTCTTTCTAAATATATCCAGAGTAAATTAAAAGAGACTAAAGATAATTCCCACATTTAATGAATAAAATAAAAGAAATAGTTTATAATTTAAAAGCATTTGACCTTGTGCTAGTTGTTTTTTTTACATTTTTATCCATACTGGATATCATTTTCCACAGTGTAATACCTCGCTGGTCTGAATTTATATTAGAAAACAGCCTGATTGTTTCATCAGCATTTATTATAGCCTGGCTTGAAACAACTTTCAAACATAGAATATGGAGAATACTTCATTACTGGTACATAGCGCCTATTATATTAATTACATTCAATCAATTATATTATATGGTCTGGCCGATAAGGCACCAAGATTATGATACTTTGTTTATTCAAATCGACAGGTTTATATTCGGCACTGATCCGACAATGGTGCTTTATAAAATTGCGAATCCATTTTTAACCGAATTATTACAGATCATTTACGGGATGTATTATTTACTTCCACTTATCCTGGCATTAGTACTTTTGAGGAAGAAGAGATATTTCGCATGTGACTTTGCAGTATTTTCAATTATTTATGGATTTTATCTATCCTATCTCGGATATTTTGCACTGCCTGGAATAGGACCGCGTTTTACAATCCACAATTTTGCAAATATTAATACTGAGTTACCGGGTATATGGCTGACAAAGTATTTAAGGGACTTTACGAATATAGGAGAGGCAATTCCAAACGGGACGTTAAATCCTGCGGCTGTGGTTCAGAGAGATGTGTTCCCCAGCGGGCACACGATGATAACCCTTATTGTAATATATCTTTCGATAAAATTAAAGAGCAGATCGAGGTACTGGTTAGTGCCAATGGGAAGTTTACTTATTTTTGCAACTGTTTATTTAAGATATCATTATGTGGTTGACCTTATAGGGGGAATGCTGCTGGCTATATTTTCTTTATGGAGCGGAAAAATAATCTTCAACTGGTGGAGAAGGATAAGGGGGTTATCAGAATTTGAATATGGAAGGTATTCTTCGGATGAACGGGAAAAAGAAACAAGTTAAAATAATTTTTGACAGTATTGCATACAGATACGATTTCTTAAATCATCTTTTAAGTTTTGGATTTGATTATTACTGGCGGAAAAGGGCTTTAAGATTAACGGGAGTTAACAGTGGTTCGATTCTTTTAGATATTGCCTGCGGGACGGGGGATGTATCGATTGAAGCACGGAAGCTAGGGGTTGAGAAAATATTCGGTGCAGACTTCTCTTTTAATATGTTGCAGTTGTTCAGTAAAAAGAGCCCCTGGATAAAAGGAAAAAGCATTCAGATGGTAGCCGAAAATATTCCCTTTAAGGATTATTCAGTAACGAATATAGCGGTAGCATTTGGGGTAAGGAATTTTTATGATATTCAGGAGGGATTCAATTCATTTTATAAAGTGCTTACACCGGGAGGGAAGGCGACAATAATTGAATTCCGATTACCTTCAAACCCAGTATTCAAAGGTTTTTATAAATTCTACTTCAAAAAAATATTACCATTGGTGGGAGGAATTATTTCAGGCGATAAGGAAGCTTATTCTTATCTTCCAAGATCTGTAGAAGAATTTGATGAAAAGATAGATATGAAAGAGCTTCTTAGTAATTCGGGTTTTAAGAAAATTGATATGTATACTTTAACAATGGGGATAGTGCAGGTTATTATAGCAACTAAATAAGCAGGAGTCTGGTCTAATCTTTAAATAGATTCTTCACTTCGTTCAGAATGACAGAGATTTTTCAACGATTCTTCACTTCGTTCAGAATGACAG
>JARLHD010000465.1 GCA_031292435.1 Ignavibacteriaceae bacterium | reverse complement strand
TAATCAAAAGTAACATTTGCGAGGCTGACCGGAACATAAACACCCGCACCAAAAGAATAATTCTGTTCGTCTACATTGAATTTATACCCTCCACGGAGATAGAACGTACTTTTCCAATTATATTCAACACCAGTGCTTAAATTTTCGCTGTTATCATTCGGGTGATTTAACTGAATAGAAGCAGTTATTTTATTTATTTCATCCTGATAAGGTTCAAAAGCAAAACCGATTCTAAATTCTGTAGGGGGTGAAAAAGCCTGCCACTGTGACTGGCTTCTTTTTCCAATAAGAACAACCTGACCATCCGGAGCAAGCTGATTACCAAAATTTGTAACTGCAACAGCAAACCTAGTAGTTCCCAATCCTGTCCAATAATAAGTTCCGAGATCTATCATAACTCCACGCATTTTCAATTTATCAAGGGTTTCTTCAATATACCTTACAGTACCTCCAAAACTAAACTGGTCTGTCATTTTCCTTGAGTAAGTTACCGCAAGTGCGATATCACCAAAGCCAAAATAATCTCCTGTACCAAAAGGCTGAAACTCAGTTGTAACAGGCATATCCTGCATTGATAATGCGGTAAAGGCGACACCAAAGGCATTAGTCTCATCCATATGATAAACTGCACCAACAAAATCATGGTTTATATCGACGACCCACATATTATGGGATATCAGAAGCTGATCATCTTTGAATTGGACAAGTCCAGCGGGATTCCAATAAAGAGCAGAAGCATCATTAGCAACGGCGACAAATGCATCACCCATTGCAGAAGCTCTACTTCCAACTCCTATTTTTAAGAATTCAGCTGTAGAAATACCAACTCTCTGAGCTCCAAGTATAGGAAAAATCTGAGCATTGGTCTCTATTTGGAAAGCGATGACCGTTAACAGTATTGTATATAGTAGGATGTTTTTCATAATTAAAATTTAAAGCTAATTCCGAATTTAATATTACGTCTTGTTAAATATCTGGCTGGATTAAAAGGATTCGCTGATATTGGCGCCTGCAACTGTGGATATAAAGGATTATTATATGAACTTGGAGTAGGATCGCCCAACTCATAAGCCCTGCCTGTCGCTGGATTTATGATAGCAGCATTATGCTCATCAAAAAGATTATTTATTTCAACAAAGAGGGAAAATTTCATGCTGCTAATAGTAAGATATTTTTCAATATTCATATCGACCCAAAACCAATTTTGTCCGATCATATTATTCTGGTCGTATGTTATTGATTCATAGTCAGGTTCACCATTAGGCAAATAGGTTTGAGTAAATACAGCAGGAGTATATCTTTTACCAGATTCAAACTGTGCTCTAATATAGATATTATAATCATCTAAAATGCCATCACCAAAGCCAAATAGTGCTTCATCTTTCTCAACATAAAAGTTAGTAGAAACAGAGGCATTAAAAGGACGATCCCATGACATAAAATATTCTTTAATAGACTGGCTCAAACTTCCCTGTGCAACTAGGACACCCTGATCCGGGGAATCACTTTTACCAGTAATAATTGAATAAGCGAAATCAGCAGAACCAGTGAACCATTTGCCAATTCTCTTTTTATATTCCATTTCAATTCCTCTTGAGCGGGCATAATCAGCATTCACATAGGTCGTAACATTCTGGGCTGACAATCTTGCTGAAGTAACAAGCATGGACCGAGAAGTCACGTAATCAAAAATATCTTTGTAGTATGCTGTAAAAGTAAGAACATCATCAAGAGAAAACTGAGTTTTAAGACCTAATTCATAAGCAACAGTAGTTTCAGCATTTAAATTAGGATTACCAAATGTCTGAAATGAAGACTGAGCACTAACAGGATTTAACTTAGCATAAACATCCTGAGGTGTAGGCCATTTGCTGAAATGACCATACGAAAAGAACAAGGTCTGATAATCAGAAACCGGATGAGAAATACCAAGTCTAGGACTTAACCTTGCTTTAAATCTATTACCGAAAAAATTATAGGTATCAGCATAATAAGCTTGTCTAATCTCCTGAGGAATTGGAATTGCCGGATTATTAACGGCATCCGTTACGAATTTACCGGGAAACCAGTAATCCATACGTAAACCGAAATTCAAAATCATACCAGAGAAATTGATATTATCCTGAGCATAAAAGTCACCTTTAGCGGGAAAAACCTTATAGATATCATTATTTAGTCCAAGAGTACCAATCCATGGTTCATAGATATCAACTACCTGCATCTCCTGAATCTGAGTTTCGAAACCGGCCTTGAACTTATTTTTTTCATCGAAAAAGCTAGTAATATCTCCTTTTAGAGAATATTCCTCTACATAATGATCGTGCCATGTATAAGGATTCCCTACATCATAAAGACCATCACCAGGTATTACACCAATAGTATCATGGTTAGTATTATAATACTGAATTGGAAAATTTGTAATATCTTTCGGCTGTTGATACTGATACCAATTCAATCCATTTGCATCGGCTCTCAAATTGCTAAAGAGATAATTAAATTTTACTTCATAAAATAAACTAGGGTTTACAGTTTGAGTAAGGTTAAGGGTCTGATAAATATTATTATGAGTATAAGTATTTGCATTATCCAGAAAATTCTGGAAGGTATATTGGTAACCCGCGCTAGGTTCAACATATTCCAAATTATTCTGTAAAGACTGAGAGTTTTGATTTATGCTAACAGACTGGTTAAAAGAATAAGAAATTTTGAATGTAGGAGACAACTTATAAGTTAATTTCCCTAACCAAAACCAATTATTTTCTTCTCTCGGAGCGAAACGAGAACCACCAAAAGTAGAAGAATATACCTTCTGAGCTACGTTTTTAACATAACCTTGTGTAATACCGTCTGAAATTCCGCCAAAGAAATTGCCAAAGAAACTAATTTCTCCTGGAATCTGTACTCCTAATGCCGGCAGAAGAAAGGATGTAATTGGTTCTGGGCCACTCAAGTTAGCTTCAAGAACATCAGTGTTGAAAACATGATAAGAAGATTTTCCAAATAAATTATCATCTTTATACGAGGCAGAGCCATGAAACTGATTTCCACCTTCCTTTGTTTTAACGTTGACAACGCCAGATGTAGCCTGTCCATATTCAGCGTTAAAACCACCTGTAATTACTTCAACATCTTCAATAGCATTAGCCGAAAGCTGAAGTCCCATTCCAGTACCTGCTAAGGGATCCTGAACAGAAACTCCATCCAACAAGTATGCACTTTCATATGATCTACCGCCTCTAATATGGATTTCATTATCAGAGACAATAACACCCGCCTGCTGGTTAAGAACATCTGTAATGTTATCAAGTTTAGCGGATTCGATATCTTCCTTTGAGATAGTACGCTTACTTTGGGTTTCCTCAACATCGAGCATAGGTTTTTCCCCAACAATTATGACATCTTTATCCATCGTTAAGACCGACTCTTCAAGTTTAATATCAAATTGTTTGGTTTTACCCGATTCAATTTTTGTACCCGTGTATTGAACTGCTTTATATCCTATAAATGTAACTTCAAGATTATAGGATCCAGGACTAATGTTTTTAATCCGGAAACTACCATTGACATCTGTGGAAGCTCCATAATATGTTCCCTTAAGAACAATATTAACGCCGGGCAAGGATTCTCCAGTTTTTTTATCTGTTACTTTACCAGTAATAGTACCTGTTTCCTGCCCAAATAGGGATATAAAAGAAATAATAAAAATTGTAATTAATAATTTCATGGTGTTATATTAAAGTCCTGGAAAAATACCTTAGTTAATAATTGTGCCACACTTCCCGGATTGCCTATCATTTTGTGCAAAGGCGCACCAATGAAGAAAATGCTTTTGTCGCTGTTTTCAAATCCAATGAATCCTGCAAGTTCCTTATTGGGGAAATAATAAATTGGAATATCACCCGAATTCAGGAAGAATGCTCTTACCCTTGGAAATGAAGTAGAAACCTTAAGGGTAGGATAAACATGATTGGTATCGCTGATTATCTTATTAGGTGCAATTATAGCCAAGTACGAGCTACTATCAGAACGAATGGGTAAAAACCCCTGAACCTGTGAAACGACATCTAAAGTCTGGGGAAACAACATTGTAAAGAAAATTTTGACTCCAGCAGCACTAATTTTCTGCACAGTGGCATTTGCAAGGTCAAGAGAAGGGTTATTATCAGTATACCATAGAATTCCCTTGAACAATTTAACTGTTTCAAGAAATGTTATATTTATATATGGTAGAGTTTGGTTAACAAGATCAATTACATCATATTTATAATTGATACTATCCATCATTTCCGGATAAAAATTACCCGGGTTATCATAGGCAGCGTAATTATTGACCAGTCCAATAGTACCCTGGGGTTTTTTAACAAACCATCCCGGATTACTTTTAGGCTGTGTAGCAGAACTTATCCAGGGAGACTTAGCCCCGGAAATATCCTGGGCCTGGACATAGAAAATATTATTGGAATTAAAAGCAAGTCCAGCAAGTTGGATTTTGTGTCCTGCGCTATCAACGGGCTGATCAGTGACATCGCCGTTAATATAAATATCCATTAAAGGATTACCGCTTGTTCTTATTGTAACAACGCTAACGGTACCATTTAATGATACAAATTTATTCGTATCATTAAGTGCGATATGGATACTTTGAATAGTATTAACACCATGATTCGCATCGCCATCAATATCTGCAGCATCCCATCCAAACGTCATAGCAGTATATGAAGTATCAGGATGAGTAGAGAGAGCATCCCATGCAACAGTTGGAGCAGTATTTTTAATTGGGACCTTTAGTCTTGCAGGATGAGGATCGATAAGACCTATATCAACGAAAGGTTCACCTGCATCCCATTTACCATTTCCATTAAGGTCAGTAAACGGTTCAGGGCCAAAATGAATCCCGTTTTGATAAACATCAGAAATATATTTTCCACTACCGGAATTATCAACAGCCGCAACCCTAAAGGAATAGATAGTGTCAACAGCACCTATTTGCAGTGAGAAAAGGCTATCATTCTTTGTGGTAAAAGACCAGTGGATACCGTCCCAAGAGAAATAAAATCCCATAACAGTACCATCGGGATCATCGCCACTCCAGTACAAATGGATATTACTCTGCTGGAGAGAAATTGTACTATCAGGATTAAGAAATATTTTAGTAGTTGGCGGTTGATTAGGATTAGGATTATCAACAAGTTTATCCTTGCAGGCATAAAATGCAGTTAATCCAGCCAGTAATAAGAAAAGAGTAAATTTATTTAACATGAATAATTTTGATTTATTAAAACATAAAAATAGGAGTCTCAGGGAAGAAATTTCCCTGAGACATCCCTTATAATAAATTATTTAAGGAGCATCATTTTCTTTACCTGGGTAAAGTTGTTAACTGTGAGGCTATAGAAATAAACACCAGAAGTCAATGTGTTAGCATTGAATGTAATTTGATGTGTTCCTGCAGTCTGTGTTTGATTAACAAGTGTTTTTACCAGCTGTCCTAAAACATTAAATATTTTGATATTAACAATTCCTGCATTAGGAATGTTATATGATATTGTAGTTGAAGGATTGAACGGATTCGGGAAATTCTGGTTTAGTTTGTACTGAGCCGGAATAAGATTTTTATCAGTAATACCATTGGGGACAAAAGGTACATATCCAGTGATATCATTATCATTTCTTGGGGTTATTTTATAACCTGAGAAAGTAAATCCTAAAATACCAGTAATAGAACCGAAATAATCACCTTTAGTAACAAGAACATTAGTTGGACCATCCCAGAATTGAGTTCTACCATCACCCCAGGTAATCATTGTGTGATTTCCACCAGAAGAATCCTTACAATATGACTCAGCATAAAAGGTAGTTGACCCAACATTAGCACTGTCAATTGTGACACCCTGATATGTTACAATACAGCTATTCCATGGTTCTGCTGTAAGAGTTCCTAAAGGTGAATATCCGACATCACCGGTCTTCATTAAATGAGCCGCAGGTAAAGGATTATTATGAGATATAACAGTAAGTGCAGTTATAGTATCTAATCTTGTTCCTGAAGAATTAGCCAAAACAGGAGTACCTGAAATAGTAATTAAATCACCTTGTTTCAAGACTGATACATTTGTGCCTACTGGTCCTGCATAACCTAATATAATACCGCTCCAAGGAGTAGTACCATTTTGAATATATACTCTGGTAGGATCAGTTCCTCCACCAGGAATATTAGAAGTATCTGAAGTTACAACACCTGAAATAGTAACAGGGTATCCGTTATAACTACTGAATCCGCTTCCCCAGGGGCTGTAACGAACATGCTGAATAGTTAAAGGTTTGTTTGGATCACTAAATACAAAAAAAGAATACCGACTTGTAGTAGTATTTTGTGGATTAGTTGAACTCAGATTATCATTATCGACAGCCTTAACCCAATAATCAACAAAACTTGAATCACCGGTTGTAATAGGAGGCATAGTACAAGTATAATTTGAATCCAAAGTACCGTTAATTTTATTCATAGTAATAGGACTCTGAGCTACTCCATTCACATCGTAATACAATTGTACACCTGTAACTTTTGCACCGATCAGACCAATAACCTGACATGTTACTTTAATAGAATCATTTAAGGGAACAACTCCCGGAGATCTTACAACTTTAGAAATAGCAGGAGGTGAACTAACAGGTTCTCCAAGATCACCAGGATACATAGGAACAATTTCCCAGGTCCATACTCCAGCAGTAGTATAATATGCCTCAAGAATTCCTCTAACATATGGTAAACTGCTACCATTTGGTGGCGGTACATAACTTGGTCTTAAAGTATAATTTGCACCAGTTTTATAATACTTTGATTGGGCATACATGTTAATACTGTGTCCCAAAGTATCATTTATAGTAAATCCTCCACCAGTGGAAGTAGTAACAGTAATAAGGTTAGAGGTAATCAAGTGATGTGTTGCATCGGCAACAAACGAGACATACATACCTTCATATTTTCTCAAATCCAAATTAAAAGCACCCTGAGAATTCCAGCAACTATCAATTGTTAAAGGAATGGGAGCAGGTCTTGTAGGTTCCTGAGAGATCAAGTTAACCGGGATAGGAGTAGGAGTTGTAATCAAAGCTAATTCCGTAGACTGTCCGTATGGAGTAACCACTCCTGTAAATTCGTAAACACTGGAAGTATCACAAAGGTCAAAACCCGTAGCTTTTGCAGGATCGCTAGTATCTGCCTGATAAACTTCTAACCCACTCCAGGGTTTATTACTGCCATCCTGGACCCAGCATCCATAGGCAAGACCATAATAAAAGATTGTTCTACGGTCAGAATTAGGGTTAATAATAGGTGATACCATAACCATTGCCTGAACACGAACTGTATCACCAGCCAGAGGTGTATTCCAATAGGCAGTAGAGGTATCCTTACCTGTTGAATCAGCATAGGCATTTATCTGCTGCAAAGTGACCAGCGGATATTTTGATTGCCCGACTAAATATCCTGCCATCAGCAGAACAATTACGAGTAACGATTTTACTTTCATTTGTGCTCCAATTATTTAATAATTAAGAATTTTCCAGTTTTGATATTGCCATTTTTGTTATCTTTAACAGTAAAGAGATAGAGACCAGTAGCAATAGCCTGGTCATTATCAGTAATTAAATCCCAAGCATGTTCACCACCAGTAAACTGCTGGTTACTACCTGCTGCATACTGATCGAACCATCTTATATCCTGACCATTACTAGCTGAATTATGGTCTAATCGTTTTACAATATCACCAGCGAGGGTATATATTGTAATTTGACAATCAGAAGGAAGATTGTAGAAATAAATTTTCCTTAACCTTTCAGAATTACCATCCCAAATAGCATTGCCATAATATGGATTGGGGTAAACACCAATTTTAATATTCGGATCTTCAGTGGGAAGAGTACCGGGTAAAATACTTTTCATATTAGCCAAAAGACTCGATTCCAATGGTCCGAGATTATTTACAGGGTCACCTTTATCGAATGCTGTAACAGAAAAGAGGTACTGCCATCCATCAAGAAGATTTGAAACTTCATATTTATAATAATATTTAGTAGTGTCATTAGGGAAAATCATTGGAGTAGCTAATTCGACTGCTTTGAATCCAGTATTAAAACCAGTTACGCCAGCAGAATCAAATTGGGCTAACACAACAAGTGAACCCAGAATATTCTGGTTATTGGTAAGATCGAATCCTGATTGAGTGCGATAAATTCTATATCCAGCAAAATCCTTCAGGGCAGAGATAGGATCGACAGAAGCTTCGGCTCTTTTATCCCAGTAAATAGTTGCTTTATTTTTATCCGGCACAACTTTCATAACAGGAACAGTAGGAGGAGCAGGCAGAATATAGCGATGAATAAGACCATCACCGAAAATATCTTCACCCGGATCGATCTTTCCATTCCTATTTTTGTCATTTCCGAAATATGCTCTTAACGCCCAGTCAGCATTATTATACAAATTAGTTCTTTCCAATCTAGTATCAAGAGAAGTTGCCTCATTACCATATTTCTTAGCACAGAGCACTGCAAACACTACATTTATTGAACCCCCCGGAGGAATATTCTTATAGTAACCGTGAGTTATAAGTTCTGATCTACCACCAGTACCGGTAGGTATTCTTAAATTATCAGGATTTATTCCAGTATGAGAAAGAGGTCCAGGTGAATTAAAATATGGATTAAATCTATTAGTCCCTCCGAACCATCCCTGCATTTTCTGATACCTAACGCCATCACCAGTAGGACCATCGGGAGGAGCAAAGAAATTAGGATCAGTTGTATTATTAAACTGCCAACTATTAAAACAAGTAGCACCGATAGTATCAAGCACTCCAGTTCCAATATCAAGCAAAGTATAATCAGGAATAGTAGGAGTTGAACCCAGGAATAAAAAACCGACATAACTATTAGTAAATGGAACATCGCCATCAATATCATAAGCGTAGGCAATTTTTAAAGAATCGTCATATCCATCACCGCCATGACCATAGAAAGCCCCATTTTTGATATAAGTAATTTTTGTATTTCGAACAACAGCATCAGTCCACAATCCAACATATACGCTATCCAAATATTTATCAGAAACATTTGTTATAGTATAATTTTTAATAACAAAGAAATCAGCGAAAGGGAAATTCCATGCATAATTTTCTTCGTGAATAGCGATACCCAATGGATTATGGTCTACTATGAGAGTACCATCAAGAGTAGTGAGGTTTGTATCAGAATAATCAGAAATAAGATCCTGATGAGAGATTGCCAGTGGATTATAAAACCTAGAATCGAGCAGACTTGATCTTTGAATCTCTTTAGCGCCTTTAGAATTAGTAAACTCAAATCCTGAACTACGAGATCCGCTTGAATTATCAATTGCACCTGTTGTAACGAATGGACCGGATTTACCTTTGTTATCTATCCCATTATCTTTTTTAAACCCTCCTACCCAAAGACCACCTTGAAAAATATGTTCAATACCGCTACCAATTGGGTATTCGCATGAAGGCTGGTGACCGGGCTGAGTTAAGTTCAATAATGCATCTCCATAGACACCGAAATTAGAAACAGTTAATGCAATGTTGCCAACATTAGTATATAAACTGTTATCATCATCCAAAGTTTTACCTAATTTCTGAGTATTATCGCCAGGAGAGGGCATAAAAGCGCAGGAAATAATTGCGAGCGCAATTAAGGAGAGTGATTTATATTTCATTTAAAGCAGTAAAAAGTATTATAAATAATTTTATTAATTTGTGATGTGGAACTTAAAAAGAAATATTTAATAAAAAAATACCAAAATAAGATATTAGGTCATTTTTTTATTTTTATTTCAAAATATTTCTCTTGCTTGTTCATCTGCATGGTAGGAACTTCTGACCAGAGGAGAAGATTCGACTATCTTGAATCCCATTTTCAATCCTTCTTCCTTGTAATATCTAAACTCATCGGGAGTGACAAAGCGATCGACAGGGAGATGCATTTTAGTGGGCTGGAGGTATTGTCCGATAGTTAAAATGTTACATCCGTAGGAAACCAAATCATTCATCAATTCCAAAACTTCATCTTTTTTCTCTCCAATTCCTACCATAATCCCACTTTTTGTTTTTAAACCTCTTGTTTTGAACCATTTAATTAAATTCAAACTTCGTTCATATTTAGCCTGAGGACGGACTACATGATAAAGACGTTGAACAGTTTCAAGGTTGTGATTGAGGATATCGGGAGGGTGATTCATAATGATTTCGAAAGCAGTTTCAGATCCACGAAAGTCGGGGATTAATATTTCTACAGTAGTTAAGGGCATTGCTTCCCGGATAAATTTTACAGTTTGAGCAAAAATAAATGCACCGCCATCTTTCAGTTCATCTCTGTTGACTGAGGTGATTACTGCATGGCGTAAATTCAGATGTTTCACGGAATCGGCAACCCTTTGAGGTTCATTCAGGTCGAGTTCATTAGGGATACCTACTTTAATGTTACAGAAACCGCAGCTCCTAGTGCAAGTATCACCCAGAATCATAAAAGTTGCAGTACGATGATTCCAACATTCAGAGATATTGGGGCATTTAGCTTCCTCGCATACAGTATGAAGATGCTGGGTTCTCATAAGGTTACGCACTTCAACATAGTTATCACCGACAGGCAATCTTACCTTAAGCCATTCGGGTCTTTTACCCAAATCGCCCTTTTCCTTTTCTATTTTGTCTTTATATGTTTTCTGATGCTGATTTATTATCATAAGTTATCCGGATCAAAACTTTCCAAAACGTCCTTTACAAACTTAAGGAATTTTCCGCCCAGCATACCATCTATTATTCTATGGTCATGAGCCAAAGTTAAAGCCATTATGGGTCTAATTGTTATTGAATCATTCCCATCTATTTCAATAGCTACGGGTTTTTTAATTACAGCTCCTACACCAAGAATAGCAACTTCAGGCTGATTGATAATAGGAGTACCGAAAATAGTTCCAAATACACCATAATTTGTAATAGTAAATGTACCCTGAGAAATATCATCAGGGGTAAGTTTCTTAGTTCTTGCATTTACAGCAAGTTCATTTATTGCTTTAGCAATTCCAATTAGATTTTTTTCACCTGCTTTTTTAATATTCGGGACAATAAGACCATTTGGTTCCATAGCAACCGCGATACCCAGATTGATATATTTCTTCTTATAAATGGTTGTGCCATCAATAGTTGAATTTACAAGGGGATATTCTTTTAGAGCTTTTATTGCAGCATCTGCAATGAATGGCATATAAGTAAGTTTGATACCTTCTTTTTCCAAGTAATCATTTTTATGATTCCGGATGTAATTATGAATTTTTAGCATATCAATTTCGATGAGTGCGTTAACATGAACAGAAGTATCCCTGCTATTGATCATATGCTGCATTATTTTCTGACGGATATTATCCATAGGGATAACCTCCATATCGCCTGATGGAACAATGGTTTCACGAGGAGCTATATAAGCTGGTTTGGATACAGGGGGAGAGGAAATATCCGATTTTGACGGTTGAGAAGAAGGATGTGAAGGTTTTATGTCCAAGTGTTTCTTTTTATCTATATAAGTAAGGATATCCTTTTTAGTAACCCTGCCCTCCAGACCAGTTCCTTTAATTGATTTAAGTTCTTCATAACT
>JARLHD010000061.1 GCA_031292435.1 Ignavibacteriaceae bacterium | reverse complement strand
TCGCAAAATCATCGGGGGGGGGGGGGGGGTGGGGATTATGGGAGACTCAACAGGAAAAACATATGATCAATTTTTTGATGATATTCCAGGAATGGATATGTTTACTCCAGAAGGAGCACCCTTTGGTACAACTCCTGGATTATTTACAATAAATATTCCGGAAGGATCTGGTGAGGAGCATTATGCTGTTATACAAGTAAGAAAAGATGGCGGCTATTCCATCTTAGAAAATTATTATGGTCCTATAAAAGATCTGCCTAAAAAGGAAGACGAAGATAATAGTGATCAAAAGCCTAAAACAACAAGTGATAAACTTGAAAGTGATAAAAAATATTCTGATGCAATTGAATCAACAAAATTACTCGTTGACAAATATATAAAAAAATTCAGTGAAATAAATAAAAAAACAAGGGCCGACAAAATTAATAAATCTTAAGAAATAGATAGTTATAATGCTCATCGGAAATCACGATTCATCATCATTATCCAGATCAGCTTCCATTGAATCCATTATCTGTTCCTGAAATTTCTCGTCATTCATAATTTTTTTGGCTATGGCGATACAAATTCGACCTGAGAGAGATTTAATATCAGGAGATGTGACATCAACATTTATTTCGCCATCAGCAGAATCTTCAATTATGATAGATGATTGATTTTGTTTAAGTTCCATAATTTTAATGTTCTATTGTGCTAGTTTTATAGAGAATTTCATTTTCAAATAACTCAATTGATTCTCCTTTTTCTAAAGGAAAGCCCTCCGGCAGTTGAGTTTTAACTACAGCAAAAGCACTTTTCTTTTCTATAAGCTCAATCTCCAAATCAACATAACCACCGTCAATTCGAAGATTTTTCCCTGTACCTATCTTAAAAAAGACTCTGATTGTTACAACATCCCCAATTTTTAGATCTTTTAAGAGTACACCGGGGTAATCAGGAAATTTATTTGGATAATAGCTCTCCAGTTTTGCATTTTCTAAACTGAAAATATGATAGCCATCCTGTAGAACATCTTCAAAAAAAGGAGTATTAACTTGTTTTTGGGGAAATTTAATTATTGTCATTTCATGTTCTTTCCGGAATTAAGAGCATTTTAAAAAATTTTACTTGGCTTGAAGAATGGCATTTTTTTGGGACCTATAGGTATAGCAATTCCGGTTTTAGGATTACGTCCGATGTGTGCGGCATATTCTCTTACAGTAATATGGCCAAATCCCCTCAAATCAACACCTTCACCTTTCATAAGAGAATCTGTCATAGCCTCAAGTATTGTTTTTACTATTGCAGTCGCAGTCCTTACAGGAAGATCCCGATCCTTGGAAAATTCTTCTATTAGTTCGGATTTGTTAATTTTTATTCACCAATAGTTATTTTGAATATCAAATCGTTAAGATAACGCTATAATCCTAATTTATTCAAAATCTATTGCAAATACCATAGCATAAAAGGTAGGATCAGAAAACGTATTTGTATACCAGATTACAAAGCAACATCACATATTTGCTTGGTAAATTACTGTTGACTGACTCGCTTCTTACTATGGATGATAATATCCTGTCTCTAATTCAAGGTTGCCTCGCCAACGATAGGATGCGTTGGTCCGAGCTACTTCAAACATGCACATCTATCGCAACAAGATTTCATCAAGCACGTTATTCATCCCTTCTTACTGCTAACGATACCAACAACATTCTTTCGAATGTAGTCATGAAGCTTTTCCACGGTGGCCTGGAAAACTTCTCAGGCGCAACAAAATTTGAACTTCTCAGTTATATAAAAAAAATTATCATTAATGAGACTTTCTCATACCTCAGACAGTTACAGAAGAGAAATCGGATCACATCTCTCTACCAGGGACTTGTAAAGGAAGACGATCCAGTCAACTCTTCTCTTCATGATTTTTTAAAAGACAATAAATTAGGTCCAGACCAGATTTGTGAAATTAATGACCTATTTAAAAAAGCAATGGCCCAACTGACAATCAAAGAAGGACAGATCCTTTTGTATAAGGTCCAAGGTTATAAAGATAAAGAAATAGCTGAACTGCTTGATATGCCAATGAATACAGTGGCATCAAAATACAGCAGAATAAAGGATTTACTGAAACTAACTTTATTAACGATCTTAATGTTCATTTTATTTGGAAGAAATTTACCTTGGAACACGTCTTTATAAATATGGGAATAGATTCGAAGCTAAAAGAAGCACTAATGAGCATAGATAGTTTCAAGACACATGAATGCCTTGATGAGACAACTATCGGATTCTATGTTGAATGTGCACTATCACCCATCGACCGGGACAAGGTAGAAGCACATTTGCATTCTTGCCTGTATTGTTTGAAACAAATCAATGACATGACGGAGATGCTTCATTATCAAAAGCAGTACGCCCAGCCTTCGGCAGTACTTTTTGCCGTTATAAAGCATCTTCTGAATTCCAAAGAGCCTGAATACCCCTTTCTTGAGAGACTGAAAAAGTTTTTCACCTTTAATCAGCAGCAATGGCGTTTCTCCACTATCTCCCTCGCAGCAGCATGGGTGGTGTTTATAATCGGCAACCTTATCTTCCATCATGAGGGCATACAAGCAGTAGTACCACGATTGAATCCTGACGCCTTAGTTAAGATCAGTGCCTTGGACAATTCAGGAAAGGTCATGCATGATCAGCAGGGGGTAATTGTTAGCTCAGACGGTTATATTGAGGGAAGACTGCAACCAATGGTGGGTGCCACCACCATTGAAGTGACTCTCCGAGATGGTCGTACAAAGGTAATCCAGCAAATTTGGAAAAATGAAGATACAAACATTGCTGTGATGAAGATAGATGGCAATGACCTTCCTGATATACCAGTCGCTGATATTGAAAGCGTTAAAATCGGTCAAAAAATATTTGCAGTCCCCAATTCCGGCGATAAGGGTGGATATATACAAGCGGTAGTCAGTGACTTCAAACAATCTCCAGGCCGCCGTAATAGTACGGTCCAGTATATTCAAGTTGCGTCTCAAACCACAACAAGCAATACCGGAAAACTGATTGATGAAAAAGGTAATCTGCTCGGTTTCATGATTACAGAAGAAATGAATATAAATTTAGCCGCACCGGCAGATTCTTACCGACAGATAGTCAAGACCAACACACCTACCCCAGTATCTGAGCTGACCCAGATCAATTTTTCCAGCCAAGCCTTGAATTTCTACATGAAGGGAATTTTGGCAAGGGATAGTCAGCTAGTAGATGAGGCCATGAAAGATTTCCAAGAGGCCATTAAGCTGAATCCTCGATTAACTGGAGCACGACTGGAATTAGGCTACCTCTATTATAAGCGGCAGCAATTTGACGATGAAGCAATTGAGTATCAGGAGATCTTGAAGATCAATCCAGATGATACCGATGCACTTTACAACCTCGCATGGAATATGGAATCTCATGGCAAATATGAAGAGGCAATTGTCATGTATGAAAAGGCGTTGAGTCTTACCCCTGATGATACTGAAACATTATATCAACTTGGTCTGTCATGCCTTGCACAAAATAAAAAAGATAAGGCTCTGGAATTATACGGAAGATTAAAGATTCTAGATCCAGGAAATGCAGAACTATTGAGGCGGTTGATAAAATAATTTTGGATTTATAAAAAAGATTGGAAGAAAACTAACATTAGCGCAGTCCTTGCACTTAGAATCGCTATATCAGTGATATTTGAGAATTCCGAGCTGCTATCATCAAATAATGTTGGAGAGTATATTGTTTATGGATAAGGATTTGTGTAAAACCGCCCAAAGATCTATTGAATGGGTATGCATTCATTTGCCATTAATGGTTGGACTACTCGTTTTATTCACCAGTGTTGTCTACCAATTATATTTCCATCGACACTTCTGGGAAACAATTACAGCGATAGCTACAGTGTTTATCGCCATTGTTGCATCTCATCAGTTAAGTGCTGCAAATGAGACCACAAAAGCAATCCTTATTCGGAAATTTTCTGACAAGTTTTTCAATGATAATACAAGGGATATTATATCGTTGCTAGATAATGAAGCTCTTCTTTACGAAGGGGAAGATGGGAATGGCCACTTTAGAATTAATGCAGATAAGTTGAGCAAGATAGGGCTTAGTGATCAAAAAATACAGGAATTGACTAATCGCAAAAGATATTCTCTATATGAAATAGATGATTGGCTTCTGGGCCATTTCGAAGAGATATCTTCATTTGTCGAAAACGATTTGATAACTATAAATCAGGTTTATGTCCAATTTGACTGGTATATTAGCACAGCCTGGAATAACAATGAAATTCAGAAATATATAGAATCTTTAAGAAAACCAAAAGATTCTGGCGATATATATGAAGAATTTGAGAAAATTGTGCGCAAATTGAATTGCTACAGGCATAAATAGGTATTCACTCTTCAACGTTGCAGGAATAGGACAATTTGTAATTACGACCTAACATAATCAAAGAGATAACATAATGAAATTCAAAATATTCTTCTTGGTCTTAGCTATTTTCACATCCGTTGTAACTCCTAGTTTTGCAGATAGTTATAGACTTACCTCAGGCGAGGCAGGAGAATATGTCGGACAAACTGCAACTGTATGTGGACATGTCGCATCAACAAAGTTCGCCTACAAGTCAAAAGGCCAACCAACCTTCCTAAATCTAGATGCGCCATACCCACGACAATTATTCACCGTTCTCATTTGGGGCAATGACCGCCCTCTTTTTGGATCTCCAGAAACAATCTATGAAGGGAAAAATATTTGCGCTACCGGATTAATAAAGACTTACAAAGGTGTTCCAGAAATCGTGGCCAAAACCCCATCTCAGATATCTTTATCAAAATAATTACATAGGATTACCAGCGAAGGAGAATTATGAGAGTATTATCTGATTACATTTTTGAAACTGATTCTGGTTGTGCAAATATAACACTTAGCACCTTGATATACGTTCCGGAGGTTATTCATTCAGCCACATATCCTTTTACACCACGATATCATATACTAATAACCCCTAACACAGACGACTCAGTGGTCGTTATATTTCAAGCCAAGGAGACAGCATCAGATGTTGTAGGAGATCTTAAAGAATTCGTAAATTCACTTATAGACTATCAAGTTAGATTCCAGCTTGATCAGACTAATGGAAAGATACGTGATCTTATTGTCGCTCATGCATTTTCACCTTTGGATCTTCAAAAGGAAACAAAATCACTGTGAGCACAAATCAAATGCGTATACTTCCTTTTCAGTTTACTCGCTTTAACGAAAATGAATACCTTCTTGTA
>JARLHD010000464.1 GCA_031292435.1 Ignavibacteriaceae bacterium | reverse complement strand
TTTTTTCACCCTGGAAAGTAGATACCTGTGCCTGACCGCTAAGCAAATCCCAATGAGAAGGAAATTCTCCAGATTGATCGTCAGAGAAGTTATCTTCAAATAATATAATATCGCCGGGGATAAAATCGTAATTCTGATATGTCTTTGTATCAGGAGGCTGACTCGTTTTAGAATTAGATGTGTTAACATTATTACTCTCCTGTTTTTTTTCATTATTAGCTGATTGCTCCTTATCCTTATCCTTCTTTTGCATTTCTTCAACTGCTTTATTTTTGGCTTTATTTATTAAATCATCGAACTGGGCTCTTGTGACGGATAGAGTTAAAAATAACAGTGATACTATTGAATAAACTAACAGTTTCATTAACGCCTCTAATCTTAATGATAAAATATTATCTTAATGAAATAATCTGTGTATTATAATCCATTCAGTATGTGATGGAGTTATCATAATGTTATAGTTCAGTTCTAAATAATAAAGTCCATGGGAAATAATCCCATAGACTTACATAACAACATAACAGAAGAAAATTTATTTATTATTGGAGCGGGATACGATTTTTATTATTAATAACCCATTTTTCAAAACTCATAAGATCAGGATTTAATGATCTAGAGAAGTCAAGATTTCGCAAATTACAGAAGTCCTCTTCAAAGTCGCGGTTATATTGAAACATATTACCAAGATCATCAGCACCAGGGAAACCGAAACTTCTGAACATATCAGGAGTGACTTCATTATAAATAATATCAACACCTAAAACTTTTGTAAGAGAATCAGCCATTTTATTCATAGTAAGATGTTCACCAGCGACACCCACAGTTTTACCAATAAATTCATTTTCTAATTTGAACAATCCATAAGCACACTTACCAATATCCTCAGAAGTAAGGCTAGGTAGTTTTTTATCACCCATAGGGAAGGTTATATAGTATTTCCCATCAGGACCTTTCTTAGGACCCTCACCAAAATATATAAGGTTTTCCCAGTAGAAAGAAGTAAGAAGAAAGGTAGTAGGGACTCCAAGATCAGTAAAATAATGATCAGCTTCTGCCTTAGCATCGAAGTGAGGCACTTTATATTTACCATTCAGGGTTGGCATCCTATTATCACTTAATGGAACCTTCTTACGGGTATCTTCAAATGTTGACCAGATTGCATGTTTAATGCCTGCATGTTTAGCAGCTTTAGCGAGATTATGAGCGTTAGAGATCTCACGTTCCGGAGACATGTGGGCCCAATAGAAAGTAACACAATATGCACCATAGGCACCTTCAAACGCTTTTTTAATACTTTCTTCTTCATCAATATTACCCTGAACGACATCAGCACCCAGCTTTTTAAGTTCCTTTGCTTTATCAGAGTTAACATCTCTTGTAATTGCCCTGACTTTAAAGGGGCTATTTTTATCATTAAGGATTGCACGTGCAAGTCCGCCGCCCTGAGCACCAGTAGCACCTGTAATAGCTATAATTCTTTTTTCAGCCATTTAATACTCCTATTAAAACGATTTGGATTTATTATTAATTTAATATTACAGTGAAATAATATTCACAAACTAAATTATAGCAGGTGGTACAAATCATTCAGAGGATCCAAGGCTAAAGAGAGTTAATATGTAAAGAGGCTGTTCATTTGCAGTTTTCATATTTTAAGTATTTGGTAGATATATAGTGATTAGTATTCTAAATGATTAAAAATGAATCAATTAAGAAAATGAGAACTAATATCTCAATAGGACATTTGTCACAAGTATATTATAAGTTAGATAAATAGCGATATAATATTTGAATATATATTGAATATAAAATATATTTTGATATTACAGTATCGGTCATAAATTTATATCAAGAGTATATTTTCCACCAATTAAATGGAAATACAGAAGTGAGAAAGAATATTCTTTTTATCTGCGGATCATTAAATCAAACGACAATGATGCACAAAATAAGTATGCATCTATCCGATTATAACTGCTGGTTTTCACCATATTATTCGGATGGGATAATAGGCTTATTTGCGAAGACACCAGTACTTAATTTCAGCATTTTAGGGGGTCAATTCCGTCATAAAACCGAAGAATAT
>JARLHD010000463.1 GCA_031292435.1 Ignavibacteriaceae bacterium | reverse complement strand
CCTTTCAGATGTTATCCGTTTGAAATCTTTACTTCTCTCATTACAAAATGAGAAATTGGGGATTGAAAATCAGATAACAGAACTCCAGAATGATTTGCATGTTCTCCTTAATGATACTACATCCAAATCTACTTATTATGTTCCCCGGCTTGATTTGCCGCAGCTTGATAGCTTGAAAATAAAAAGCTATACTCTTGATCAGGTAATTCAGGTAGGAATAAGTAGTCGTCCTGATTATAGATCAGCTGTAACTGTTGTAAAGTTGGATGAAGCAAACCTTAGTCTTCAAAAATCTCTTGCTGTTCCGGATTTAACTATTGGTGGCAGGTGGTCCAGGGCTGGCAGTTATATCCCTGAATATTATGCATTGAACTTTTCAATTGATCTTCCATTCTTCAACAGGAATCAGGGTAATATTGAAGCTGCTGAAATGAGTATGTCGGCTGATGAGTATTCACGCCGGCAATCCATGAATTCGATTGAAAGGGAAATTACAAATGCATATCAGAAAGCAATGGGTACTGATAATCTGTTTAGGTCACTCGATAAAAAATTTACTTCGCAATACCAGACTCTTGTTTCAGGTATGATTCAGAATTTTCAGAATAGAAACATTACAATTATAGAATTTACAGATTTCTATGAATCCTACAGAACCAGTGTTATGCAGCTAAATCAAATTCAAAATAACAGGTTGGATGCCTTTGAAACATTGAATCTCAGAACCGGCACTGACCTTATAATTCCATAAATAATAAATTGAATCAATATGAAAATCAAAAAGAAGTTTATAATTATACCAATAATAATTATCGTCATTTTAGTTTCAATATTCTTTATTTATTCTGAATATAACAGACAGGATAATAAAATAGAGGGACCAATCGCCGGTAAGGTTATTGTTTCTGAAGATGGAAACAAAATTGTTTTTCCTTCTGGAAGTGAAGGTTTGAATAGAATTAAAACAGAGCAGATTTCTAGGGGCGACCAAATGGTCCAGGTCTTGGCTCCTTCAAGAATTGTGGCTACTGTTTTACTCTCACCCGATACTAAAGAGAAACTGGTTCTGTTTGACTCCCCCGATCTAACGGGGCTTTTCTCCCAGTTCAGACAAAGCAAAATAAATCTAGAGCTTGCTCAAAAAAATCTTATCCGCGTAAAAGAAATGTTTGAGTCTAATTCCGCTACTGGAAAAGATTTTTCCCAGGCACAAAGTGATGAAGCAAATGCACGGACAACTTTTTCGGAAATGGAAGGAAGATTCCAGGCTTATGGACTTGATGCCAATGAAATTGCAGATACTCATCCCGGAATGGTCTGGTTCATTTCTGATGTTACTGAAGTCCAGTTAAGAGATGTTGACAAGGGAGAGGATGTTGATGTCTATTTGGATGCCTACCCCGAAAAGAAATTGAATGGAAATGAAGTCGCTATAGGGGATGTCGTAGATCCTGTAACAAGAACTATTAAAGTACGGGTTAAAATGCCCAATTATGGTTTGAATCTGTATCCGGGAATGTTTGCGAGAATTGATTATGGAGACCCGAGAAAAGCTGTTCTTTCTGTCCCGGTTTCTTCAATCGTTACTGTAGAAGGAAATGATTTTGTGTTTGTACAAACTGCGGATAATGAATTTGTCAGAAGAAGGGTAATGTCCTCAGAACTATCCGGCTCACGAATCATTATTCTTGATGGTATTAAGGATGGTGAAAAAATAGTTTCCCAGGGCACCATGCTTCTTAAAGGTTTAAGCTTTAATTATTAATGAAAATTATTCGGATAATCAAAATGCTAAAAATTATTAAGATTGTTGTACTCGTTTCTCTTTTTGCGCTGCCAGTTTCATATTCACAGAGCCGGACACTGGATGGTACAAATGATTCAGTTTATAATGATACTTTGAATGATACGAATACCAGGTTTTTTGGCATAGGTGCAGTAATAGGAGCTCCGGCAAGCATGTCAATTACAACTGGATTTTACTTCGTCCCGGTTTCATTTCGCGTCACAGGTGGTTTTTGGGGAAAAGGATGGTATGGACTGCAGGGAGATATTGCCTTCCCTTTTACTAAGAGTAAAGAACTTATTCAGAATATTTCTGTTATCGGCGGTTTTTTTGCAACTAATGTTATTGATACAGATCCGTCGCAGCCCGGCATTCAAATCATCCGGCATTATAGACAAAATTATATCGGCGCCGCTTACGATGTCTATTATGCCGGCTTTTTGATGCAGACTGGTCTGGGATTTGGGAAGGGTAATTTTCCTAACCCTCAATTTCTCTTTCAGTTTGGTTATTTGTTTGATTT
>JARLHD010000462.1 GCA_031292435.1 Ignavibacteriaceae bacterium | reverse complement strand
TAAATATAAAGACTGTGTAATTATCTCTGCCGAGAGGGGGATAAACATAAGTGTACTGAAGGAAAGAATAAATGAATTAGTGCAAAGTTCTTTTGTTGAAGAAAAGGTACATCTTGATATAGGCGATTCGAAGACAGCAGCGAAGATACATTCATTAGCCGAGGTATTGTCTACAAAGTATGATGATAATTCGGTACAGATAACATATAAAGCGAACAAGGAAAACTCAGCCAAGATAAAGAAAATGGTATTCGGCACCTGAACAAGTGGTTATTGCCGGAAATACATGAACAGAACTGAGACCAGCAGCAGAACCTTATATTGGAAATAAGGGAATTAGTTATTTTAGTTCAACCGGATTTTTCTAAGTTTGCACATAAATCACCAGGGAATCAATATGGAAATTATATCTATTATTTTAGGAATTATAGTCGGCGGAATTATAACCTGGCTAATTCTAAAAGTAAAAGCCAATGCTAAAAAAGGAATTAGTTCAGAAGAAGCGAATGCTCTAAATGAACAAATTAGCAGTTTGAAGGTTGAAAAGAGTGCTACATTGGAGAGAGTAAGCATATTACAGGAGAACCTTAAAACAATTACGCAGGATCTGGCGTTAGAGAGAGAAAAAGTAATCCAACTTAATTCGTCCAATTCATTTCTTAAATCCAATTTAGATAATCTTCAGGATAAGCTTACCACACAGAAAGATGAAATTGAACAGTTACAGCAGAAATTTACAACAGAGTTTAAGAATCTTGCGAACGAGATACTGGAAGATAAGAGCAGGAAATTTACCGAACAGAACAAGGTAAACATAAGTGAAATACTTAATCCGTTGAGTGAGAAGATAAAGAACTTCGAAAAGAAAGTCGACGATGTTTATCTAAATGACAACAAAGAAAGGGCCGGGCTGAGTGAGCAGATAAAAATGTTACATGAGTTGAATCAGCAGATGAGCAAGGATGCCAATAATCTTACAAATGCATTAAAGGGAGAAACAAAGACGCAGGGCAACTGGGGGGAATACATTCTTGAGAGAGTATTAGAGAGATCGGGTTTGGTGAAGGGGCAGGAATATGCAGTGCAGGAAAGCATAACTGATGAAGAGGGGAAAAGGCTTCAGCCCGATGTTATTATTTATCTTCCGGAGAGCAAATGCATAATTATTGATTCGAAGGTTTCATTGGTAGGATATGAAAGATATTGTTCAGCAGAGGATGAAGCGATAAGGCAACCGGCATTAAAGGAGCACATCCTGTCGATTAAAAAGCACATTATTAATTTAAGCTCAAAGAATTATCAGAATCTTTACGGAATAGCGAGTCTTGATTTTGTACTTTTATTTATGCCAATTGAGCCAGCATTTAGTCTTGCAGTTCAGAATGACATGGGGTTATTTAATGATGCATTTGAAAGGAAGATAGTTATTGTAAGTCCTTCTACATTGCTTGCGACATTACTAACGATAGCGAGCATCTGGAGAAAGGAGAAGCAGAACAAAAATGCGGTAGAAATAGCAAAGCAGAGCGGGGCCTTATATGAAAAGTTCCAGGGTATGCTGACTGATCTTCTTGAAGTAGGGAAGAAGCTGCATTCAATTCAAGATAATTATGATGAAGTGATAAAAAAATTATCTACAGGAAGGGGGAATCTGATAACAAGTGTTGAAAAGATAAAGAAGCTGGGAGCCAAGACAACAAAATCGCTACCTCAGGGGATACTTGAAAATGCAGATGAGGAGGAGGAGACGGAGGTACCGCTTTAATAATTGGATGGTAATTATTCTGATTCCTCTTATTTGGGATATAATATTTTTTCAATAGTCACGAAGATTTTACTTGACAATTATTTAGAATTATCTTATAATGTTTGATGTTAATTTAATAGGAAATGAATTAACAAAGCCCATCTTAAATAACCCAATTCACTGATTTTTACCGATTTCCACGGAT
>JARLHD010000461.1 GCA_031292435.1 Ignavibacteriaceae bacterium | reverse complement strand
GTCTTTAGCGTTCAATAGTTTCTTAATAAGATTTGATGTTATTATAAAACAGTAGGGGGGCGGTTGCCCCCCTTAAATCTTCGCATCTGTCCCGAATCGGCCTGGATTTTGTTTAGTATTCTGCGAATTCCTTTCTATTGAATTTTATCCTTTTATAATTTAACTTTATCTCAGCACCAAATTCATTATCTTCCGGTTTATATGAAAAAGTTAATCCTTTTGTCTCTATTTCTCTTCCTTGTCCCTTTATCGGGAACCTACTTCCCTCAATGGCATCAAACTCTCTCTCCCGTCGTCGGCTCTGTCTTTTGCCTTACTTCAGATAGTACGCGCGTTTTTGCCGGCGCCGATAGCGGCGTATATATTACTACTGATAATGGTGTTAATTGGGCTCAAACTAATAACGGTCTCTCTAAATCTGCTTTCGTCATCTCTCTCGCTGTCAGCGGATCTGATATCTTCGCCGGCTCTTATCTCGGCGGCGTGTTCCGCTCTACTAATTATGGATCAAACTGGACCCAAATGGATAACGGTCTCCCTGCCTCTTTTACCGTTTTCGCCCTCGCTGTCAACGATACTAATATCTTTGCCGGCACCGATGGCGGAGGCGTCTATCGCTCTACTAATAATGGAGCCGCCTGGCTGCAAATGAATAATGGACTCACTAATACCAGCGTTCGCTCTTTCCTTGTTAACTCCTCCGGTATCTTTGCCGGTACCGCTGATGGTGTCTTTTTCTCTTCTGATAATGGCGCAATTTGGAAACTCTCTGGTCTTAATAATAATTCTTATATCTATTCTTTCATCTCTGCTGGATCTGATATCTTTGCCGGAACTATCAACGGCGTTCAGCTCTCTGCGGATAATGGATCTTCATGGACATACGCTGGTTTGAATCTTAATGTTTTAACTCTTGCCGCCAATGATACTGTTATTTTTGCGGGTACCGATAATAGCGGCGTCTTTATTACAGGGAATAATGGAGTTAAATGGTCCTCGGCTAATGATGGTCTTACTGATAATTATGTCCGCTCTCTCGTCGTTAAAGGAAATAGTATTTTCGCCGCGACTAATTCCGCCGGTGCCTGGAAACGCCCCCTCTCTGAATTTATTACAGGCGTCTCTGATGAAGCAAATGTTATCCCTAAGGACTTTTCCCTCTCTCAGAATTATCCCAACCCCTTTAATCCGAATACAATTATTTCCTATTCGTTGCCCTTAGCTTCTAATGTAAAACTAATCGTCTATAATACATTGGGACAAACAATAAGACTTCTCGATAACTCCTACAAACACCCCGGAAATTATTCCGTCTCCTTTAATGCATCTAATCTCCCCGGCGGTGTCTATTTCTATAAACTCGATGCCGGTCAGTTCTCCCAAATAAAGAAAATGATTCTCCTTAAATAAATATGAGGTTTCGCCCGTCTTCCGGATAAAATAAGGAATGCCGTATGAAAAGTTTAGTCCTTTTTATTTTATTGTCTTCAGTGATTGCCTCTCAGTCATTCGCCCGGGATAACAGGTTTATCCTTAATCCTGATAGTGCCAAAGAGTATATGTTCCGTGGAGTTGCCTTTTTCAAATCAGCAGATTACCCCCATGCCATTCAGGATTTCACTAGGGCTATCGAACTTAAACCAAATTTCCCACTCGCATATAATAATCGCGGATTTGTAAAGTATTGCTTAAACGATTTTGACGGCGCCCTTCAGGATCTTAATGAAGCTATCAGGCTTAATTCCCATTTCGCTTTGGCATATAGTAATCGCGGTGAGGTTAAAGGAAAATTAAATGACCTTGCCGCTGCGGTCATGGATTATAATAAGTCAATTGAACTAAACCCCAATTATGCTCAGGTATTTAATAACCGGGGTGCTCTAAAGATAACTTTAAAAGATTATAGCGGTGCTCTGAAAGATTTTAATAAAGCTATTGAATTTGTCCCCTTTGTCCTTACTGATACCACAAAACCCGTTATTGAGATTGGAAATTTTATCGGGACAACCATAAACTATTCTGTGGCTTATTTTAATCGCGGTTATGCAAAATTAAACTTGAAAGATTATCATAATGCGATTGAGGATTTTAATAAAGCCCTTGATCTTAAACCTGATTATGCCGAAGCTTTTGTCCGTCGCGGCGATGCAAAGAATAACTTAAAAGAATATAATGATGCTCTCCTGGATTATAATAAAGCAGTCGCAATTAATCCAAATTTCGCTGATGGTTATTTTGGTCGCGGAAATTCTAAATGCGGACTCGCAGATTATAAAGGTGTAATTCAGGATTGCAGTAAAGCTATCGAACTCAATCCCAATATTGCCGCTGCATATCTTAACCGTGGATTTGCCAAACAATCCCTTGGTGATAAAGATGGCGCCTGTCTCGATTGGAACAAAGCCCTTCAGCTTGGTTTATCTGAAGCCGCCGAACCGGTCAACAAGTTTTGCAAATAGTATTCACTCTTTTTCACACTGATCTGTCTGTTAAAGTATCTAGGGTTATATCCATTTAATTACATGAACTTACAGCAATTGCATTAAGCTATTCCATAATAAATTTGCTGCTTTTAATTAAGGAGATAATCTCGTTATTACCCATTCGTTTCCCTCTTTCGTATAACATATCCTGTCATGTAATCTGCTCTCCCGCCCCTGCCAGAATTCAATTCTATTAGGTATTACTCTGTATCCTCCCCAAAATTGTGGCAAAGGTATTTCCTTTCCCTCAAATTCCTTCTCGTATTTCTCATACTCAATTATTAGTTCCTCTCTGTTCAGGAGCACGGAACTCTGTCTTGATGCCCATGCTCCCAACTGACTCTCCCTCGGTCTGATTCTGAAATATTCTGC
>JARLHD010000460.1 GCA_031292435.1 Ignavibacteriaceae bacterium | reverse complement strand
TTGTAACCTTTTCATCATGTTTGTAAGAGTTTCAATTCTACAATAGTTCGATAAATACTATTTCATTCAGGCCCATGTGTGGGACAATGTATTCGTTTCAATTCTACAATAGTTCGATAAATACTTGGCTTTTAAAAATCGCTTAGTAGGTTATTTTATGTTTCAATTCTACAATAGTTCGATAAATACCTTAGCGCCTTTTTTTACGACCCGGTCGCGTTCCTCGTTTCAATTCTACAATAGTTCGATAAATACTAAGTCTGGGGTCAATAGGAAATGGAGCGGCGTCTCCGTTTCAATTCTACAATAGTTCGATAAATACGAAAATGTTGCTGCAATATTGCCGGGTTCGAAAATGTTTCAATTCTACAATAGTTCGATAAATACTATAATGAATTGGGGTAATCCTAATCAGTGGCTCTGTTTCAATTCTACAATAGTTCGATAAATACGATAAACTGGTCATTCAAGTGAAGTCTGTTTTCTTGGTTTCAATTCTACAATAGTTCGATAAATACCCGAGAAGAATGCCAGGCTTCATAATATCATCAGGAGTTTCAATTCTACAATAGTTCGATAAATACAATGAAGGGCGAGAGAGTCCAGGGGAATAATGCATAGTTTCAATTCTACAATAGTTCGATAAATACGATAATGCATTCTATGACTGCGAGGTTATTGAGGTGTTTCAATTCTACAATAGTTCGATAAATACTGCGCTGAAATAGTGGGTAAGAGTTACAATTATTTAGTTTCAATTCTACAATAGTTCGATAAATACGGGCATAATGAGAGATCTATTAAAGAAGTTTCAATCGTTTCAATTCTACAATAGTTCGATAAATACGAAGGCCCGCGGAGCTAAGGTCGGCGGAGCTAAGATGTTTCAATTCTACAATAGTTCGATAAATACGTGGATCAGATCTTTGTATTCATGGAGTTCCTGAGTTTCAATTCTACAATAGTTCGATAAATACGCTGCAAGCGGAACTTTGCACACTGTTAAAGAAATGTTTCAATTCTACAATAGTTCGATAAATACCCGATCGGTACGGGGACGGTAGAGTTATTGCCTTTGTTTCAATTCTACAATAGTTCGATAAATACCCTTTTTGAATTTTCTTTTCAGTGACTATAAATGTGTTTCAATTCTACAATAGTTCGATAAATACTATGGAACGATACTAAGAAGAAAGGGAAGAAATTAGTTTCAATTCTACAATAGTTCGATAAATACCTTTTGATGGTATGTTCTAGAGTACAATGTTTAGAAGTTTCAATTCTACAATAGTTCGATAAATACACTACTCATGCCTGAGTTTAACATATCCATTCCAGGTTTCAATTCTACAATAGTTCGATAAATACTATCTTCATTCTCTGCAATCGTGGCTCCGTTTATTCGTTTCA
>JARLHD010000459.1 GCA_031292435.1 Ignavibacteriaceae bacterium | reverse complement strand
TTTAGTTCTAACAATTAAGGCTTTATGTACATCACCTTTTTGAATTAAACTCCCAGAAGAGATTTTTATAACACTTACAACGATTACATCTCCAACAATACCGGGGGCACGACCTGGTTTAAGAACTTTAAGGCATCTACCTTCTAAACCTCCGCTATTGTCGAGAATTTTTACTTTACTTAATAGACCTATCATAGACTTCTAATACTCAAAGCCCCCTCTCCTACTTCCTTACCCCCCCCCTCCTCTTCCGTAGAGTGGTACTTACACCTCTCTTATAAAGATGGGGGGGGTGTAAGATAAGTTATATTTAAGGAAGGTATGAAAGTATAAAGCATATAGAGTGATGCACTTTTCCTAATATAAAATCAGGGAAAATCCCTAATACTATTGTTAGTATTACAAGGGGTAATAAAATTGCAAATTCTCTTCGTGTAACGTCTCTATTTAATGGACTTGATACCACATATGGTGAAAGATCTGCATAAATAACTCTATTTAATAATAAAAGAGCATAACAAGCCGAAAGAACCATTCCAAGAGCACCTAGCACCCCCAATCAATAGCTAGAAGAGAATATCCCATAAAGAGATAAGAATTCCCCCACAAAGTTACATGTTAACGGTACTCCTATATTTCCTAATGTTAATATTGTAAACATTATAGCGAATATGGGCATTGTTATTGCTAATCCTCTATAATATTTCACTATTCTTGAATGATGTCGTTCATAAAGAAGAGTAACAATGATGAATAAACCACTAGAAACAATACCGTGGGCAACTTGTAATACAATAGATCCTTCTAATCCGATCGCTGTTAAACTAAATATTCCTAACATTACTACACCCATATGACTTACAGAAGAATAAGCAATTATTCTTTTCAGATCAGTTTGTCGCATAGTTGTTAAACTAGCATAAATAATAGCCAGAACAGCTAAAGTGTTTACAAGAGGGGCAAAGTAAAGAGAAGCGTCCGGGAATAATGGAAGAGCAAATCGCATAATACCATAACTACCCATTTTAATTAAAACTCCAGCCAATAGAATAGATCCAGCTAAAGGTGCTTCAACGTGAGCCAATGGTAATCATATATGGAATGGAAATTTAGGGATTTTTACTGCAAAGCTAGCAAAGAATGCTAAAAATAATCAATTTTGAACATTTTTATCTAGTGGAGCACTACCTAATAATTCCAAATAGTCAGTTGTTCCAGTTAAATTATATAGATAAATGATTCCCATAACCATAAGAATAGACCCAACAAGAGTATAAAAGAAGAAATAATAAGCAGCAGTGATTTTTTCTTTTCGTGCTCCTCATACCCCAATAATT
>JARLHD010000458.1 GCA_031292435.1 Ignavibacteriaceae bacterium | reverse complement strand
GAAGTGCTTGCCATCAAACAAACTTTATATAGAGTCGGTTCTAATTCGCCAATTTTAAAATACCTTATTGAAGCTGCCGAAAGAGGTAAGCAGGTTGCCGTTTTGGTTGAACTTAAGGCTCGTTTTGATGAGCAAAATAATATTTTCTGGGCTCGTGAATTAGAAAAAGTAGGGGTTCACGTAGTATACGGCTTGGTAGGATTGAAAACTCATGCAAAAATGACCCTTGTTGTAAGAAAAGAATTAGATGGGTTAAAAAGATACGTTCATTTGTCAACTGGCAATTATAATGTTGCCACTGCAAAGCTATACACAGATATCGGATTGTTTACTGATGATGTCGATATCTGTGCCGACGTTTCCGATATATTTAATTATCTCACTGGTTATTCAAAACAGATTGAATTCAGGAAACTAATAGTTGCCCCCATTAGCATGAGAGAGAAAATACTAGCTTTAATTAATAGAGAAATTGATAATATTAAAAACGGTGGCAATGGAAGAATTATCTTTAAGATGAATTCTCTCGTTGATCCTATAATTATATCTGCACTTTACGAAGCTTCTAATAATGGAGTTAAAATTGATCTGATAATTAGGGGCATTTGCTGCCTGGTTCCCGGCGTTAATGGACTTAGCGAAAATATTAGAGTTACTAGTATAGTGGGAAGATTCCTGGAACATAGTCGGATATTCTTGTTCGACAATAATGGAAATGAAGAGGTTTTCCTTGGAAGTGCTGATATGATGCAAAGGAATCTTGATCGTAGAGTGGAAATAATATTTCCAGTCCAGGATGAAAAATTGAAAAATAGTTTGATTAAAACTGTTCTCAAAACGTATCTTAAAGATAATGTAAAAGCAAGGAGATTATTACCTGATATGACTTATCAAACAATACAACCTCATAATGGAGATAAGAAGATCAATTCTCAGGAATGGTTAATGAACCATACTATTAAAGTCAGCGGAAACTATACGAAAATGAAAAACTGATTCCTTTTATTAACCATTTTTTATAAATTTGTATTTACAGTTTATTTTATAAGGTATTCTATTTTATGTCAGATGTAACCAAAAGCGGTATATTATATTCACTAAAGAAAGTTGAAGACCCCGATTTTAACAAGAATTATTTGCTTTTGAATTCAGTTAAAAATGTTGAAGTTAAACAGGATACTATCACTGTAAATTTTGTTCTGCCCATTCCTGCAAACAAATTAAGTGATTCACTTAAAGAAAAATTCAGTGAAGCTATAAAAAAAGACTTCCCTGCTTATAAAAATATTATTCTGGATATTGAAACAAAAGTTATCCCTCACCAAAACGCAAAAAAAAATTCTCTTTTACCAGGGGTTAAGAATACTATTGCCGTTGCCAGTGGAAAAGGAGGGGTTGGAAAAAGTACTGTTGCGGTTAACCTTGCTGTAGCATTAGCTAAGGATGGAGCTAAAGTTGGTTTGATTGATGCGGATATTTATGGACCCTCAATTCCATTAATGTTAGGAATAAATGAAAAACCTCGGATTTATCAGTCTAATGGATCTATGAAAATGTCACCGCTAGAGAGTTATGGTGTTAAGTTGATGTCAATTGGTTTTTTGATTGATGATAATACTCCCGTAATTTGGAGGGGTCCTATGGCAAGCGGTGCTGTAAAACAATTTATGACTGATGTGGAATGGGAGGAACTAGACTATCTATTGTTTGATATGCCCCCTGGAACCGGCGATATTCAATTAACTTTAGTTCAAACTATCCCTTTAACCGGGGCTGTAATTGTTACTACTCCTCAGGAGGTTTCCCTTGTTGATGCTAGAAAGGGTCTGAAAATGTTCTCTAGGGTAAATGTTCCTGTCTTTGGAATTATTGAAAATATGAGCTACTTTATTGCTCCCGATACAGGTAAAAAATACGATATTTTCGGATTAGGTGGAGGTGAAAAATTAGCTTTAGAATTAGAAGTTCCTTTCCTTGGTGGAATTCCAATTGACCCGCGAATTAGAATTGGAGGTGATAATGGCAAACCAGTCGTTTACGACCTCCCGGATAGTGAAAATTCTAAAGTATTTGTTGAGATTGCAAGAAATTTAGCAGCCCAGGTTAATATTACTAACCTTTCAGCTAGCCCTGATCTGGAAATTTCCTTAGGTGATGAATAATATTAAATATGAAAGAGGAAGTTTTAAAAGCATTGGATTCTATCAGGCCTTACCTCCAGGCAGATAATGGCGATATTGAACTGGTGGAAGTTACGGATGATGGAATTGTAAAAGTAAAATTAACAGGCGCTTGCGATGTTTGTCCATTATCAGTCTTAACTTTACGGGCTGGGATCGAACGTTCTTTACTTAGACAGGTTCCTGGAATTAAAAGAGTAGAATCTGTAACTTTATAATATGAATGAATTTGTGCTAAATAAAATCTACAACATCATACTCTGGGTGCTCAGAATAATATTGTGGGGTTCGGTAGCTGTCGCAATTGTTTATCTTTGCTACCTTCTTTCAGATATGCTTGTGGTGCTTGCCGTCTCCTTTCTTTTAGCTCTGATTTTTGATCCATTTGTTACTTTAATTGAAAGAAAGGGAATTAACCGTCTTTTATCAAGTTTGATAATCTTCGCAGTCTTTTTTTTTATAATCTATCTTATTTTTTCATTCCTGGTTCCTAGTTTTATCCAGCAAATGAGACAATTGATTGAAAAGGTCAAAGTCTATTTAACATTTACTCAAATACGAAAAATAGGAACTGAAGTTCAAAAAACTATCCCGCTTATTAAGTCAAATGACTTACAGGAAAGAATAACAAGATACATTTCCGTTCAGGTCGAAAATTCATTTTATTATTTCTCAACCTTATTTTCTACTCTCCTTTCCACTATTGCTATTTTAGTAATCGTCCCATTTATTACCTTCTTCCTTGTTAAGGATAATAAGAAAATAGTCAGAGGTATGCTTAATATAGTTCCGAATAAATATTTTGAAATGTCCTATTATGTTATTAAAAAAGTTGCGTATCAGTTAAGCAGATATGTTAGAGCCTGGATTTTTGACGCATCCTTTGTAGGATGCACAATGGGAATTGGTTTATATTTTATTGGGATTGATAATGCTTTATCTCTTGGGGTTATTGCAGGATTTGGTCACCTTGTCCCTTATTTCGGTCCGGTTATTGGAGGTATTCCTGCTATCTTAATTTCTTTAATTCAATATGGCGATTTCTCCAGAGTTCCATATATTATTTTTCTTGTATTAGCAACATATGCATTTGATAATGGAATTGTACAGCCATTTGTTTTCTCTAAAAGTCTGGATATCCATCCTGTTATTATTATCTTGCTGATTATTGCGGGAGGTCAGTTGTTCGGAATTATAGGAATGCTGTTGGCTATCCCAACTGCAACTGTAATAAAAACATTTACGAAAGAAATCTATTTTGCATTTTCTAATTACAAAATAGCAAAATTGTAGCCCCTAATTTATTAGTCGTTTAATTACTTCTACCGAATTTATTCCCTCTGCTTCAGCACTGAAATTGGTTATTATCCTGTGCCTTAAAACTGGAATCATCGCAGCCTTAACGTCATCTATATTCGGTGTAAACCTGCCATTCATCACTGAGCTTGTTTTGGCAGCTAAAATAAGGTATTGTGAAGCTCTGGGACCGGCACCCCAGCTAACCCATTCTTTAATAAATTTTGGAGAGACCCCATTATTTGGACGCGTGGCAATTGACGTTTTTACAGCAAACTCTATTACGTTTTCTGCAACCGGAACTTTTCTTATTAAATCCTGAAAAGAAATAATTTCATCAGCTGTAACTATTTTATTTAACTTGGGTATATATTCACTTGTAGTAGTTTGAACAATTTTAACTTCCTCCTCTAAGGATGGATAATCAAGCCAGAGATTGAACATAAATCTGTCAAGTTGAGCCTCTGGCAGCGGGTATGTCCCTTCCTGCTCAATCGGATTCTGAGTCGCAAGTACAAAAAATGGTTCGGTTAAAGTATATGTAGTCCCGGCAGTAGTAACCTTATGCTCTTGCATTGCTTCTAATAATGCTGACTGCGTTTTGGGAGGAGTACGGTTTATTTCATCTGCAAGTATTACGTTGGCAAAAATTGGTCCCGGTATGAACCTGAAATTTCTTTTTTTACTTAATGGGTCTTCTTCAATTATTTCTGTCCCTGTAATATCACTTGGCATTAGATCAGGCGTAAACTGAATTCTGTTGAAATTCAGATCCATTACCTCTGCAAGGGTCTTTATCAAAAGAGTTTTTGCAAGTCCTGGTACTCCAATAAGGAGGCAATGTCCTTTTGAGAGAAGTGAAATTATCAGTTGATCAATAATCAGATCCTGCCCGATAATAACTTTTCCAATTTCTCTTTTGATCTTCTGAACTGTTTCATTCAGCTTTTCAACTAGCTGAACATCACCATTGAAGGAATTTTCTTTCAATTTTAATCCGTTATATTCTTACTTCATTATAGATTTTACTTCTCAAATCACCAATCCATTTTTCATACAATTTTTGTTTCTTATATTCATCTGCAAGTTTCTTCAATTCCTGGTAATCATTATCAAGGTCTGCTTTATGTTGCGGAATTCTTTTTTCAAGGTAAACAATATGATATCCATAGTTATCTGTCCCATATTCTATCCTTCTTGGAAAACTGATTTCTCCTTCCTTTAATTTTGAAACTATATCAGATAAACTTTTATCAAGCTGTGATACATAGAAAGTACCAAGATCTCCTCCAAATGCATTTGACTCTTTATCCTCGGAGTATTTTTTAGCACAATTCGCAAATGTTTCTAATCCCCTTACAATACTATCACGCAATTCTGTAAGGAATTCGATTGTCCGTAAATCAGCTTGCTCATCATTTTTTATTTTAATCAGAATATGGCGCGTATGAATTGCTTCGCCTCTTTTTTCAAGTAACTGAATAATATGAAATCCCGCAGGTGATTCAATAATATTTGAAACTTCACCTATATTTAAAGCAAATGCTGCTGCTTCAAATTCAGGATAAAACACACCTCGTTTTACAAATCCAAGATCACCACCGTTGGCTGCACTTGCCGGATCCTGCGAATACCTTTTTGCCATCAGTGAAAAATCTGCTCCATGATTTATTGAATCCAGAATCGCTTTAGTTATATCATAATATTTTTGTTTCTGTTCACTGGAGGATTTAGGATTTCTGTAAATATGCGATATCTTTACTTTATCTGGTATCACACCAATACTGTCCCGGTATTTATTATAAAAATCTTCCACTTCACGTCTCGATGCTTCAACTCCCGAAAAATTCTTTTCCTGGAGTTTCTGTACCATTATATTTTTTTTAACATCATCTCTTAGTTCCCTTTTTATCTTTTCTATACTCATACCATAAGCTTGTTCGACTTTTTCCTTTGAGCCATATTGTTGAATAAACATCTGAACCTGGTAATTTATTCTGTTATCAACTTCTTCGTCTGTCACTGTAATCGAATCAATATTTGCCTGAGCATATACCAGTTTATCCTCAATCATTGCCTTAAGTACCTGCTCTTTCAACCCCTGGGTTTCTGGTGATATTTTTCTTTGAGATGCTACCAGGTTTACCTGGAATTGAAGTTCGCTCTGCATAATTATTTCATTATCGACAACTGCTGCTATCTTATCGATTATTTCCTGGCAGAATAAGGGCATAGCAAAAAGGAAAAAGAAAAATAAAATCTTAACTTTCATCTCATACCTATTTTTTAATTTCTATATCATATTGTGAATATAAATGCTCAAGATATTCACTGTACTGTAATTCTTTCTTATTAGAAATATACATCTTCATAACTTGGTCCCTTATAATATCAAAAGGAGGAATTGTTCCTTTTGAATATTTTTCAATCAACTGAACTACTGAATAATTGTTGTCACCCGTATTTACAACTATGCTTGTTTCTTTTGGATCTAATTCCTCTATTATTCGAAGAAGTCCGGCAGGATGTATATTAAGTCTGTTTATCATATTATTAAATAGCACATTTGATGCGGTTTTCTTGAATACATTTGTAGCTTTATTCCAGTTGCTCTCAATTACTGTTGTTCGGAATTGAATAGCCTCATCTTCATTTGAAAAATTAACCTTGTTAATAAGAAAAGCATCATCACTTAATCTGAATAGATCATTATGTGATTCATAATAAGACACTAGATTTTTATCATCAACTTCCGGGTATTTTTCATCATATAATTTCTTTAACATAAGCGCCGAAGCAAGTTCTTTTTTCGAATCATCTATTACTCTGCGATATTCACTGCTCTTCAAAATTCCCTCTTTAACAGCTTGCTGATAAAGACATTCACGATTAATCCAGTTCCTGATTATCTCGCTTCTGTATTGATTGTTCCCTGGAACAGAATCAATAATTGTTTGTAATTCTTCTTTGGAAAGGTAGGTATTATTAACCTTGGCAATATAATCTCTTTGTGGAGTTTCTTTGCCGCAGCCTGATATTATTGCTGCGGCAGAAACAAGAGTCATTATTAGTTTATTAATCCTTAAAAGCTTGCTCAAGAATATCGTAATGAATTACCGGTTTATATTTACTTTTTAATTGATCGATATATTCCTGCTCTAATCTTTTACTTTCGGATTCCTGGAAAGCACCCGAGACTTCAGCTTTAGCTTCTTCAAATGACTTAATCCGCGATGGTTCTTTCGTAACAAGTTTTACTATTGAATAACCATCTGCATTGGAAAAAGGATTTGAATAATCACCCGAATTTTTTAACTTATTTGCCTCTTGGGATAATGCTGAATTATTAATCTCAACTAAACCATAGTTACCTGCCTTTTCAGCATAACCGGGACGTTCGGTATATTTCGAGGCAATTGAATCAAAGTCATCTCCCTTCTTTAAAAGATTATAGTAATTCTTGATAAGAGAATCTTTATGTGTAAATATTTCACTGAAATTAATCCTATCAGGAAATACATAATTATTTTTTGTAGACGCGTAATAATTGAACAACTTCGTACTGTCAAAATTTATTTTACTCCAGACTTCATCATCCTGAAGTTTGAATATAAATATTCCGTTCCGGTAATCTTCCATAAGTGAAGCAAATTCAGAATTTGTTTTTTCAAGATTTAACGCTTCTTCATCTAACAAATAATCAGCTCCAAACTTGTTTGCTGCCCCTTTTAATAAATCAAGTGTTATTAACTTGTTCAGGTAATCATTACTGCCGTTAAGCTTAGTAAAAAAATCCTGAAAATTAACAGTCGTTCCTGCATATGATAATACTTCAACATTTTTAATCTCATCCATCTTCGGATGATCCCCGCCGATTTTAACAGAGTCGCTGCGGGTTACTAAATAATTCAGATTATTATCGTTAACCTTGAAATTATATTTCACCTTTAAATGCGCAATCAATGTATCATATTCACCTTGATAACGGCTTTGTTTAAATATTTTTTTAAGGTTTTCCTTTTCATCTTCAAATGGGGGATAAGGCTTCTTGTCTGTTACTTTTATTATATGATATCCGAAAGTTGTCTTAACAACGCCTGATACCTGTCCGACATTAAGATTAAAAGCTGCTTCATCAAATTCCTTAACCATCATTCTCCGTTCAAAATAATTAAGGTCGCCACCCTGTTGTTTCGATCCTGTATCATCTGAATATCGCATTGCCACCTTACCAAAATCCTCACCCGATTTTAATGCCCTTAATACACTGTCAAGTTTTGCCTTCGCAAATGCTGTGTCCGCAACACCCTTACTGTTGTTAAAGGATATCAGGATATGGCTTGCCCTGATCTGGGGTACTCTTTCTCTCTTCTCAGTAACTTTTATTATATGAAATCCATATTTTGTTCTTACAACTGAAGGATAGACTTGCCCTACAGGAGTGTTATATGCAGCATCTTCAAATTCAACTGGAAGTTGCCCCGCTGTTACATAAAATATATCGCCTCCAGACTGTTTCGAAAAGGAATCCTGTGTGTACTTTGAAACCATCTCTTCAAAACTTTTTCCGCTTTTAATGCTGTCAAGAATTGCCTGTGTATGTTTCCTTGCAGCTTCTTCACCCGTGGAATCCGGTCTGATCATCAAATGACTTACTCTTAGTTCCCATTTCCTTTTATCATATAAATCCTTTATTCCGGGTTCTACAATGTTCTTTTCAAGAAGATATGTAACGCCAACTTTTTTCTTATAATCAGTAAGTTCCTGTTTTAAAGCCGGGTCATCTCCGTATCCGCGTACTTCTGCATCTCTTAACTTCATTTTAAAATTTAAATAAAGATCAAGAAAATTTTTAAGCTTGGATAAACTGTCCTTTTTTGCGGCTTCTATGCTGCCAACATTTTTTGCATATGAATCTTCAAATTCTTTCATCTTAATTTGATTGTCTCCAAATTTAGCTACAACCAGATCTGCATGTTGGGGCGCGCAGGAAGATAAGATAAATGCTAACGCTATTGTGAAAAGAATTGTACTCCGGAATAACATCTCTATGGTTCTCCTAATAATTATAAATTTTTAGCTAATAATTTTACTTATTACACCTTTGAAAAGCAAGGTAATTTAGACTTAAATTCAGTTGTTTATTTGTTTTTCCCTATTTAAGCAATGTAATTTTTATAGTCTTCTGATAAGCATTCGCGGAAAGCTTCACAAAATAGATTCCACTGGAAAACTTTGTTGCATTAAGTGTTAATTCATGGTCTCCTGCTGTTGCAAAACCATTAAATAGTGTAAAAATCCGCATCCCGAGCACATTATAAATATCTATACTTACGATTGATCCATATGGAACAAAATACTTGATTTGCGTTGTTGGATTAAATGGATTTGGATAATTCTGATATAGAATGAAATTATCTGGATTAATTGGACGATCATTATTTACACCCTGCGCGTGTATATAATTTAATGCCGAAAGAGCATTAATAATCCCCCACCCCATATGACGGTCAGGGTTAGTACTTTGCGAAGCAGTATTCCTTAATGCCTCCCTGATCTGGATAGGGGTTAATTTATGATCAAATGATAATAACTGTGCACATACACCGGCAGTCAATGGACAGCTGAATGATGTGCCGTTGCCATAACCATAACTGGTTGTATTATCCTGAACAGCAACATAATCACCCTGACCTAATGCCATGACATCTGGTTTAATTCTCCCGTCTACTGTATTCCCGACACTGCTGAAATCTGCTCGGATCCCGGCAATATCTACTGCCCCGGCGGTTATAATGCTGTCTGCGTCAGCAGGTGCGTCCAATGTGTTATGAGTTGGATCGTCTCCTTCATTTCCTGCCGCATTAACTACACAAATACCCTTGCGTGCTGCTAAAACAGCACCTTTGGTTATAATGGTTGTTCTTCCATCCATATTCTGCCAGGTATAATCAAATTGTACAGCAACAGTATCATCAAAAGTTAAATACCCTAATGAGGTTGAAGTAACTTCTACACCAATACTGTCAGCCCATTCCATAGCGGCTATCCAGTTATCTTCTTCAATTGGAGATTCACTGTCTGTATTTTCTGTTTTTGCTAATATAAAATTAGATTTATATGCAGGACCGATAATCTGCCCCGGCTTATTTCCACCGATTAATGATAAGGTCATTGTTCCATGGTCCCCTACGCCATGCCCTCCAAGCCCATCCCCTATATATGTTCGATGATTTACAAAATCATATGTCGCAATTATATTTAAACTGTCAAATGCTTCATGGTTTAACAAACTCACCCCTGCATCCATTACACAAATTGTAACTCCCTGACCTTTATATCCCATAGAATGAAGTGCAGGAACATTAATTTGATTTACCTGTGGAAATGACGGACCGTAATCAAGTGAATTTACTCCGCTTGGTTTATAGTTTGGTATGCTCTTATTTATTTCGATCTTCTGATTTATTGTTTCTACCCTTTTTTTGAACTGATGAACAATATCAGCTTTTTCCACAAATGGTAGTCCCAAAACTTTATCAAGATCTTGTTTTGTAATATATCCGCTTACTCCGTTCAACCATTTTGATTTCTGGTTTAACTCAAATCCTTCTGATTGGAGTTTCGATATATATTCTTGAAAGACTGGAATATCTGTAAAATCAATTAAATTTGATTTATCCAGTACTTTTTCTCTTCTCTTTAAAGAAGCTTCACTTACAATATTTCCCGGAACTTGATATGATTTATTTAGAACATTCCCCTTATCTTTAAAGAATATCCATACTAATACTTTGGAATCGTTAGGTAGTGAACTAAGTCTGTTTTTTAATATTACGGATGTCTTTTCAAGGGGTGCCTGACCGTAACAAACAAAAAATGATAAACATACTAGCATTAAAATTTTCTTCATTCTCATCTCTGCATAATTAAATCTTACTATTATTTATTTAACTCTCGTACCGCTTCTAATTGATTGATCAACACTCAAAACCTGCAGTTTTCCTTCTTCATTTTCAACAGCTAATACCATCCCCTGGGATTCCAATCCCATAAGTTTAGTTGGTTTAAGATTCGCAACTATAATAACTTTCTTGCCATTAATATCCTCAGGTGAATAATGTTTTGCTATCCCGGCAATTATCTGTCTTTCTTCCTCTCCAACCTTAACTTTTAATTTCAAAAGCTTGTCACTCTTGGGAATTCTTTCTGCCTCAATTATCTCTGCAACTTTTAATTGAGTTTTCATGAAATCATCATATAAAATAACCTGATCTGCAGGTTTCGAAATTTGCAAATCCCCCTTTAATAATTCCTCTTTTTGTTTTGCAATTACTTCATCTTCAATTTTATTAAATAATATTTCAGGCTTATTCAATAGATGTCCCTCCTTTAAATTATCTTTGCCTGATTCAAACCAGTTTACTTTTTTGGCATTCAGCATAATAAATATCTTCTCTGATGAAAATGGTAAAACCGGTGATAAAAGTTCTGCCAAAGAATAGATAGTTTGAATACATATGTTTAATGTTGTGGCGCACCTTTCTCTATTGGTCTTTATTGTTTTCCAGGGCTCTGAATCATTAAAATATTTGTTCCCCGCACGTGCTAAATTAATTACTTCAAGTACTCCGTCCCTTATTTTATAATTTTCAAACAGTTCAGATATTCTTTGTGGATACTCGGAAACCAATTGTATCATTTCAATGTCAATCGGCAGTAACCCGTTTCTTTGGGGTATCTTGCCTTCAAAATGTTTATGTACAAAAGTGAATGTTCGGTTAATGAAATTCCCTAATATGTCAGCTAATTCATTATTATTTCTTGCCTGGAATTCACTCCACATGAAATCGGTATCCCTCGATTCAGGAAGATTTGCCGCAAGTGTATATCTCAAGGGATCAGCCGGAAAGATTTTCAGAATATCAACTACATCTATTCCCCAGTTCCTGCTCTTTGAAAACTTCTTTCCTTCAAAATTCAGGAACTCATTCGCAGGTACATTCTGTGGAAGTATATATTTTTCTCTCTTCCCGTCATTCCACGCCATTAACATTGCAGGAAAAATTATACAGTGAAAAACTACATTATCTTTCCCTATAAATGCTATGTATTTCGTTTTCTCCGTCTGCCAGTAATCCCGCCAAAGATCATCATTCCCTTTCAGCTTCGATAATTCCTTCGAAGCGGAAATATATCCCAGCACAGCCTCAAACCAAACGTACAAAACCTTACCTTCAGCCCCTGCCAGAGGAACCGGGACTCCCCAGTCCAAATCCCGCGTAATTGCTCTGTCCTTCAATCCATCCTTCAGCCATCCTTTGCAATATTGAATTACATTATCCTTCCATTTATATTTTTCACTGGAATAATTAATGTATTCCTCCAGCCTCTCCTGGTAATCTCCCAATGGAAAAAACCAGTGCGATGTTTCCTTAAGTACCGGAGCTTCCCCGGTTATTTTACTGACTGGATTTTTAAGTTCCGATGGATCATATAAAGTCCCGCAGTTTTCACACTCATCGCTTCTTGCCTCAGTGTATCCGCAATTCGGGCATGTCCCCTCAACATATCTGTCGGGTAAAAACATCTTCGCTTTCTTATCATAAAACTGGTTCGTCTTCTTTTCTTTTAATAATCCCCTGTTATAAAATTCCAGGAAAAATTCTTTGCTCGTTTCATGATGGATCGGCAGGCTTGTTCTAGAATAAATATCAAAGCTCATTCCGAATTTTTCAAATGATTCTTTATTTATATTATGATATCGGTCAATTATCTGCTGTGGTTTTACACCTTCTTTATCCGCACTTATTGTAATAGGAACCCCATGCTCGTCCGATCCGCATATAAAAAGTATATCACTCCCTGTTAATCTTTGGTATCGCACATAAATATCAGCCGGCAAATAAGCACCGCTTAAATGCCCAAGATGTATCGGTCCGTTGGCATATGGTAGTGCAGCAGTAACTAATATTTTCTCTGTAGCCAAAATAAAACCTGTTTTTATGCAAAAAAGAAAGATAAATATAACAATTTTACCGATAATTCCCCCTGTTTCACCGATTTTTACT
>JARLHD010000457.1 GCA_031292435.1 Ignavibacteriaceae bacterium | reverse complement strand
CCCCCCCCCCCCCCCCCCCCCCCCCCCCCCCCCCCCCCCCCCCCCCCCCCCCCCCCCCCCCCCCCCCCCCCCCCCCCCCCCCCCCCCCCCCCCCCCCCCCCCCCCCCCCCCCCCCCCCCCCCCCCCCCCAATAAAAACTTTTTTCTATACTTTCCATGAATTTGTGTCTGATTGATTTAAGTTTTGTTTAGGAGCTGGAGATGCTACCTCTTGAAGGAAAAAGAAAGGGAAAAACATCGAAAAGAAAAAAGCAAGACATTTCAATCCATGGAATAACTCGCCAAAAAATTTAAAGGTATAATTTTGAATGCTAATATTCCCCCCTGAAGTTACCCACCTGAATTAAATTAAAGGAACTAAATTCACATTTTTGTCTTTCCGTTAAACTCTTCCTCATTTTCGTACTCTCATGAATTCATTTATAGCTAATGAACCTGAAGAGTTTTATTTTTTCGAAGACTTTAAACATTTTGTGGAGTTTTTCAGAGAAAGAAAACATAAAAACAAAATAGATTCTTTCTAGAGGGAACTTAAATTGAGTCAGCAACATTAAATACGGGATCAAGAATTAATTTTGATCTCCTGATTCATTGGCGAAATTCTTTCACAGGGTCAAATAATTGAATTAAGGGAAATTTTAGAGTCAAAGTTCTAGAAAGAAATATTTAGTCAAAAGAAAAAACTCCATTATCTTCATTCACATAATTTCAAAATATCTCTGAGGGCATTTTTTCTATAATCATTAAATTAATGAACTCTATTAATACATTTCTTCTTTCAGTCTTTGACAGAAATGGGCGATATGGCCAGGACATCAGTTCACTCCATCGCAGATACCAGAACCTGTCACTTATCTATGTCAACCTGGGGTTCACTTCATTAGTCATTCTTTTCAATAGCTTTAATGTGGTTTATGACAAAGATCCAAACCATATAGTAACACTTCTCCTTTGTAGTGCCCTTTCATTCGTGAGCCTTGCCTTACTAAAAGCTAAGCATCCAACCGCTTCAAGTTTCGTAATCTTAATAGAAATCCACACAGCTAATTTTATCACCAGCCACATATTCAATTGTCCTTTAATTTGTCTTTTGGGAAGTGTTTTATACCTTTGTTTTGTATTTTCTCTCACTACTTCCATTTATATCCACATTCTAAACTTTGTTATTTGTCTCATTGAACATTATTGTGATGAAACATTGCTTTTTGAGGTTTACAGCTTCACCCTTACATATGATCAGAAGAGACAAATTGAGGTGTTATTTCCAACAGCTCTTAGTTGTGTGTTTGTTATAGGCCTAATAATGATATTTCAAAAGGATGTTGAAAATGATATCTGGAGAATCGCTAAGGAAAATTACTTGAAGAGTGAAAACCTCACTCAGGAACTTGTTCAAGCAATGGAAGCCAAAGATAGCTTTGTCTCGATGCTATCCCATGAGATCAGAAACCCTCTAAATGCACTCAAAGGAAGTATTGACTATTTATCGCATGTCATCAAAAGCCCCGAATGCTCACAGGTTTTAAAGAACGCAAGAACAAGTGGAGACATTCTGTTGAATTTAGTTAATAATGTTCTAGATGCTGCGAAGTTCAAGTCTGATAAAATGGAAATTG
>JARLHD010000456.1 GCA_031292435.1 Ignavibacteriaceae bacterium | reverse complement strand
ATATCATAAATATCGACATAATTACCGAAGACCTGGGGAGTGTTGATATCAGTACCTTCAATGGGGGTGCCTGTGAAACCGATGTAAGTGGCATTAGGCAAGGCATCGCGCATATACTTGGCGAAACCGTAAGCGATACGCTGACCGATGACTTCTTTGCTGTCCTTATCAATAACATCTTTGAGGGAGGCTTCAAAACCATACTGAGTGCGGTGAGCTTCGTCGGCAATTACGATAATGTTTCGTCTATCGGAGAGCTGATCATAATCGACATGCCCCTGCTCCGGGAGGAACTTTTGGATAGTAGTAAAGACAATGCCACCGCTGGCGACTTTGAGTAATTGTTTGAGATGTTCACGGTTATCGGCTTGAACGGGATCCTGACGAAGGAGCTGTTTAGAAGAGGCGAAAGTATCGAAGAGCTGATCGTCGAGATCATTGCGGTCAGTAATAACAACGATAGTAGGATTTTCCATTTCCGGGGCAGTAATTAATTTACCGGAATAGAAGACCATAGAAAGGCTTTTGCCGGAGCCCTGAGTATGCCAGACAACGCCGCCGCGTTTATCGCCATGGTGACCGGAGGCTTTTACACTTGATATAACCGCTTTATTTACGGCATAGTACTGATGATAGGCAGCGAGAATTTTTTCAGTATTTATGAGAGTGATGCCGGTTTTAGCATCTTCTTTTTTTGTTTTTTGAAATACAATAAAACTGCGGACAATATCGAGCAGAGTAGCGGGGTTTAACATTCCCCTGAGCATAGTTTCAAGCTGGGGAGCGAAGCGTGAAGCTTCATTCTGACCATCAGCGCTCTTCCAAGCCATATAACGGTTGAAGCCGGCGGACACGCTTCCTGCTTTACATTCCAGTCCGTCCGAGATTACACAAATAGCATTAAAAGTGAACAGGCTTGGGATAACGGATTTATAAGTCTGTATCTGATTAAAAGCCGATTCAATAGTAGCGTTTTCATCGGCGGCATTTTTAAGTTCAATAACAACGAGGGGGATGCCGTTAACAAAGAGCAATATATCAGGGCGTTTGTTCTGGTTGTTTTCAATGATAGTATATTGATTAACGACAAGGAACTGATTGTTGGCGACATTATCAAAGTCGATTAAGGCAACCTCATAACTGCGTTCATAGCCTTCCTGCTGATAGGGGATTTTTATTTTCTCAACCAGGCATTGTTGGAAAGTTTCGTTGTTATAGAGAAGATCGGGAGAATATATGCGTAATACTTTTTGAATTGCCTGTTCCTGAGCAGACTTTGGTATATGCGGATTGATTTGAGCGACTGCGTTTCGCAGACGCTCTATTAAAATGATTTGTTCATAGGACTGGCGTTCAGATTTATGCTGACCGGGAGCGATATCAAGACCGTAGGCATAATCCCAACAGAGAGACTGGAGCTGCTCGATGGCGAGGGATTCGATTATGTCTTCGGTTATGGGTTTCATCCTTTAAGGAATATTATGTTTGAATTGCAATTCGTGTCTCAATCATAGTTTTAACTGTTGTATATAACTCCACATCCTGCGCTGGTGTCTCTAATGAAATAATTAAGGAATAACGTGCCTTCGTCTCTACTTTATCTAAATTTTTCCTAACTCTCCACCAACCGATAATTGGAAATACAGCAATTTTATTACAAGTTGATAATTCTGCAGCAGTGCCCTCCCAGAAATCAGAATGAATAGAGCCATTATTCCTGTTATTACTTCCAATTGTCCAACGATTGCTACCTGAAGTGCTATTTAACTCTTCTTCTTCATCTCTAGCTTCAGCATTAATCCTTTTTCGAAAATCTACCTCTTCCTCATCCACATTGTTTACATCAAACCTCAAACCGAAGGATTGATATCGATATCTATCTTTCCATCCAATATCGCTAGGCGAGGGTTCAATAAAGTAAGATAATGTAACTTTTAATTTAACAGGAATAGCTCCTAATGAAAGTAAGAGATCCTTTGGCCATGGCAAATCATAAAAATGTATTTCTTTTGTTTCGGGTTGTTTATTAATATTAAAGCCAAAGGGCTGAATTGATTCCTGTGATATGTAGGTCAAGGCACTCTCACTACTATAAAGCGCTTTATTCAAGTCTGGAACACCATATCCAAATGTTCTTAAAAGATTTCTGTAATCGCTTTTGTAATTTTGTCGAACATTTATCTGTTGTAACATTGCTTGTGACCATTCAGATGAATGAACCATTAAACCTCTTATTGTTTCCGGCCAAATATTTGGATACTCATTAGCGATTTTTGCTGCAAACCATGAAGCTAATGCTGTAGCTGCGCTGGTTGCATTGATTGTATCAAATGGTTTTCTATTAAAACTTTTTGATGTGGACAGTAATTCCAAATCATCATGTGAAACAATGGAGTTGTCCGGTGCTTTAAGCAAATTTCCTCCTTCAAATACTACATCTGGTTTTACAGGCCATTTCTTTTCCCATATTATCGATGTTGTACTGTAAGGAGATAGTTCACTTTCTTGAGCGATAGGAGTATGATTATTATAAATGGGGTCATTAACTAATATTTTATTTGTATTTGCTCCTACTGTTAATGAATTCCAAGATTGCGCAGGATTTTCAATTGAAGAAGTAAAATTTGAATTGGGATAATCCCTATATAAGTCATCATCATCAACGTTTCCAGCAGATATAATTATTAATCGCTTATTATTACCATCGCCATAAGCTAAATTATCCATTTCTCCTGACCAAGATGAAGGTCTCCCTTTATTAGTATCATCTTTAGAAGTGATAGCCATGCAAAACAAAAGTTTATTTTCAGGGTTTTGAATTTCAGCTCTACTTATTCCCTGAGAAGTAATATCCCCCCATAGTTCTTTCGGGTTTTCCGTAGCATTAGGTGGTGGAAGTATTTTTATGGAACATAATTTATGAGTCATTGAGACAGGATTTGCTGAGGATAATACTACCTCAAAATTTCCATATCCAGCAAGACCAGCCATAAGTGTTCCATGCCCGGCATTAGCATAATGGTCATTCGTTCCCCATGATGGATCAACAGTTAATGTATTTGCATCCTCTAGTATTGGGTGCAACAAAGGATGTCCATTGTTTATACCACCATCCAAAATACAGACTCTGATTATACTACCTTCTTCTATTTCTAACCTACTCAACAAATCTTCAACCCATGCCTGCTGCTCTACGGTTGTTTCATTCATCCAAAATCCGGCCATTTCCTGTCCAGCTCTGAACTCTGCTAATAAATCACTCCGTTGCATTAATTCAATTAGTTGTGCTTTATTAGACTTTATCAGCATAACCCTACGTTCAGGAAATTTGAGTCGATTATTTTTATATTCAATTCCAATATTTCCCAGAATATGAATAAAACTGTTGATTTGAGTTTCAACAATCGTTTCAGCTTCATTAACATTTAACCACACTTCGCACCATTGAGCTGTTTCATTTGGAATCAATAGAACATTATCATTCCACAATCCCTCTAACAAAGCAGTACTTACATCTTCAATACTGTTAACAAGCGGAGCATTTTTGGGTTTATTTCCTTTTGTGTCTTCATCTCGATACTTTTCGATTTTGCTTATAAAATACCCTTCTTCACCCTTTGGAATATAAACTACGGCTCTAATCTGGTTATTTTCCCCGGATACATCTTCTTCTTTTATATTTAAAAGTCTTATGCCCTTTTGAAGATTCTCCAAACTTTTTGTAATTAAATCAGCACCTACACCACTAGTGAAAGAAAGATATGTTCCCTCTCTTGTAGTAATTCTTTCTGCTGATCTTGAAGTATTAAGGTTTTCCTTTTCTAGCCTGATTTGTTCAAACTGTTGTAGTAATTTACTGCTGTGAGTGGCTCTTTCCCTTACAGGAATAGTTGGTTGTGCACCCTGTGATGGCGGGGGTTTATATTTTTCAGTTTTTGCATTATTAGTTATAAAGAGGTGTTTATATTGTTCTGCCATTATAATATTTATTTGTGATAAGCTGCATTACGATCTTTGATGGTTTTAAGAATTAAACTATTATCCATTTCTTTGTTTTCGCTTAAAATAATGTCCTTAATGGCATCTAAACATGCAAGTGTAATCTCCGCATGGCTCAAGCCATTGATCCTAGGTAGTAGTTTTGTAAAATTTATTTTTTTACTATATCTGGATAACAAATTTTTTAATAATGCAAGCTTTTCTTCATTTGTAGGCAATCTAAACAATATAACATCATCAAATCGTCGAAAGAGGGCTGTATCTAGTAATTTTTGATTGTTGGTAACGGCTATAATCAAACTTTCAGAATTATCTCTTTCTATAAACTGTAAAAAAGAGTTAAGGACTCTTCTCATTTCACCGACATCATTGTCACGGCTCCGCTCGCCACCTATCGCATCAAATTCATCGAATAGAAAGACCCCCCTATTTTGTTCGATCAAATCGAAAACAGCACGTAACTTGGCACTCGTTTCACCCATAAACTTGGTTACCATTTTATCCATCAATATTGTATATAGCGGTAACCCCAATTCATTTGCAATTATAGATGCAGTTAGAGTTTTTCCAGTTCCTGGAGGACCTGATAATAAAATCTTTCTCCTATTCTCTAAATCATGTTTGTGTAATTTGTCGCGCTGAACAAATTCAGAAATAATTCTATTTATTTTATCAATTATGTTATTTGGGACTATTAAATCACTAAGATGGCCAAAAGGATTTTTCTCAATTAATAAACCTTGTAAATCTTTCGAAAATGATTTGTTTTTAGACTTTCTTTCTTTCGATTTATCAATGATAGTTTTAATTTCTTCAGCATAGGCAATATGGCCCATTTTAGCTTCAGATGCCGCTATTTGCAAAGCCATAGTGGTAAATCGTTCTTGCTCTTCGTTAAAATGTGATTTAATTAATGATACTATGTATTCTGATTTTGCCATAGAGTAATTTAATGTTTTTCTTAATTGATTTCCATTCTTATTTAAGAACTTATGAGGTTGGGCAATATTAAAATTTACATTTTGTTTTCATAAACTCAATGTAGCCATTTATATTACTAGCATAATATTTTTTGATAATACTCGGTTGATGGGGAAATGAGAAGATATCCCTATTCAATTTATTTGATTCAGCACGACAATAACAATAATCTTTCCCTTTTTGTTTTGTCTTTAAGTCATAACCCCAGAAATCTCTTACCTGAGTTTTGTCGTTGGTTAGAAGCTGTAACACAGGCAATCCTAAAGTAATAATTGGCTGTTTAGGATAAATGGCTAGTTCTTTTTTTAGTAATTCGAGGTTAGGTTCTAAATGTTGAATTAGTACATGCATTGTGCTTTCCGGAGGGACAGAATAAAAATATTTGAATATATTGGTCGCATATACATTTTCAAATTCAATACCTAATTGTGTGCATATATCTGATATGTACTTTTTAAGAGAACCTTTTTTGTCAAGATTCAAAGTGTATTCTATCTTTTTTCTGCTCTCTGCATTTTTAACAGTCGGGTCCTGACCGATTATAATCAATTTAATTTTGTCTGTTATTCTAAATGGCAGGACTGGAAGTAATGCACTATCAATTTTATTTTCTATAAAATTTTTTTGCATTATTAGTTTATCTCGTATAGCCAAAGATTCTAGAAATAATTCAGATGTTTTCATTTTATCGGCTGTTTATTTTACAATATGACATATAAATCCTTAGCTTTTTCTCTCATCTAACAATACTTCTTTCTCCTCATCAAACCGTTGGTATCTAAAAACAGTATTACCTAAATATTCTTTAATGCTTTTAACAAATTCTTTTTCATTTGTCGTAAGTTTAGGTAATCCGACGATAACTAACTCTATCTTTTCCCATTCTGAATTTTTATTCACCAATTCATAAAACAATAGTTGACCTATTCCGTGTTTTATACAATTCAATGCAGTCTTATCGGTTTTAATTTCGTAAAGTATTAAAGTTTTGTCTCCCGGTCTTTCTATCATGATGTCAACATAATCTTTTTCCATCCTGACGATATTCTTTGTTCCTTTTATAGATTCTCCAAATAAAGCGTACAAAGTGTTTTGTATTGCTTTATGTTTTTTTGTAACAACAGTCGGATCAATTGCCTTTCGGATAAAATCTTTTATATCGAATTTCCCCCGTTCTTTTCTATTGTTCTTGCTTTTAACTTTTTGACTTTTGGAGGAAGCTAAGGTTCGGAAATGGAAGCAAGGAATGAATATATTTTCATTTAAGTATTGAAGTTCACTTGTTATTAGAGAATACAATTTCTTCTCTACCCCGGAAAGTTCTTCGGCTTTGTAAATAAGTGTTATACCAATACTATAATTTCTTCCAGCTAAATATCTTTCATAGTCCGGCAATGAGAGGTTATTAAAATTATTTTCAAAAACTTTTTTATCGTTATCTTTATTAAATATTTGCAATTTATATCTTTTATTCAGTCCATTGCTTTTTAGGAATGTTAATAATTTTTCTCTGTAAACCTGCTTACAATAATTCCCTTCAAGCCAAATTGAAGCTACTATTAACTTGTCAGGCTGAAATGATATTTGTAATTGAGGAATTTGAGTATGATTGAGCTTTTTATCCCCTTTTTTACTTAATTCTGATAAACTTGCTAATGAAACCCAAACAAGTCTCCTGGTAGGGCCTTTAACAGTTCCAGTAGATTGTCTATTCGGTCTGCTAACAATTATATCAAATCTATCAGTGAAATATGATTCGCTTGATAAAGAGATTTTCAACTCTTTCATTTTATCCCAGATAGGTTTTTGAAGTCGTTTAACTTCTTTTTTTATGTTTAAATCACTATAACCCTTTTGCTTTGAAAATAATTTCTTGTCTTTATTTATAGATTCTATTTTCTTAAGATTTGTAAAATCTTCTTTCGAAATAACAAAGTTCATAAGTTCTCCATTAATTATTTCGCTCTCACCTCTCCGCTCATTAGCTTAGGCAGAAGTGTATCACGTAGTTGAGTGAGTGTTCGTATTTGTGAATGATTTATTAAAAATTTCTTTGTTAATTTATCAGCTTCTATTGTAAATAATTTTACTTTTTCAAAGTTTGGCTTTGGAAAAGAAAAGGATGGTATTGCTGATTTGCTTAAATGTAACACTGTAGTACCATTAGAGCACCCTAAGCAATGAAATTTGAATTCACGTGTTCTCATCAAATGATATATAAATGGAATACTGAATTTATTATCCTTTGGAACTACCTTTACCAAATCCATCGTCATTATTAAGGTTTTATATCTTGGATCTTCAATTATTAATGCTGGATTACCAATGACATCTGCTTCTTGGGTTATATCTGTATGAGCAACTACCAAATCACCTTCTTTAACAACTTGGTGATTTTTTATTTTACCTGTAAATTCTTTGAATCCATTAATACTAAATCCACCATTTCGATTGAATGATTTTAATGTTACTAAGGCTACATCAGATGGGTTAAGCTCTGAACTACTATAGGAATATCCATTAATGCAATCCACATAGTCGCCTAATTTTGTTTCCTCTCTTAAATTAGCTTCCTCAACAAACCATTCGCGAAAGAGGGTTTCGGCTAATTGTTCTAAGGTTTTGTTTTGGCGGCGGAGCAAATCTATTTTGTCATCTAAACTGCTGAAAATGAAAGCAATAGAGCGTTGTTCATTAAGTGTAGGTAATAAAATATTTATACTTTTAATTTCTTCAAAGTTAATATTTGGTTGTGCAGACTGTCCTGACATATTATTTACAAAATCAATTACTCCTTTCTGTCTCAAATAATAAAGGATAAAAATGGGTAGAGCCATTTCTTGATTAAGTCTTATAATGGCCAATGCCTGATTTGTATTAGCTGGCAAGAAGTCTTCAGTGACAATAGCACTTTTCCCTAAATATATTCCAGCCATTGAGAATAGTATATCATCTTTTTGTAATTGTGATCGTTTTAATTTTTGATGGGTTTCTCTACTAATAAATGCAAAATTAGAATTGTTTATCTTTCCATTATATCCAACTGCTTCAGATTTAATATAATTTATTCCTTCATTTGTATACAAACTTCCAGCAGGTGTAGTACCCTTAGTAACTACGGTAGTTAATTCACCAAGATTATATTCTTTCCAGTCATTCATTTGGTATCAGGCATTTGGATTTTGGAAAGATTAGTAAGGATGGTTTTGTTCAATTGGGCTTCTTCGGCGAGTTGTTTTTCTAGTTCGGCTTTTAGGGAGGTGAAGCGTTCGACAAAGTTGAAATCATCTTCATCATCGGGTAAGCCAACGTATCTGCCGGGTGTAAGGACATAGTTAAGTTTTTTTACTTCTTCTATGGTGGCTGATTTACAGAAGCCGGGAATATCTTCATAGGAGTTTTCTTTGCTTCGCCAGTTGTGATAGGTACCGGATATTTTTTGTATATCTTCTACACTTAGATCGCGATTGCGCCGGTTTACAAGAAAGCCGAGGTTGCGTGCATCGATAAAAAGAATTTCATCTTTACGATCTCTGTATCCACCATTGGTTTTATCGCGGGACAGGAACCAGAGACAAGCCGGAATCTGAGTGTTCAGGAATAACTTTGTCGGGAGGTTTACGATACAATCAACTAATCTTTTTTCAATAAGGGCTTTGCGTATTTCGCCTTCGTTATT